>DATJWI010000285.1:0-7647 GCA_035501375.1 Solirubrobacteraceae bacterium | reverse complement strand
GCGCCGGTAGCCGTGGGTCTGCAGCTCGAGGATCGCGAACGCGATCAGGCCGGTGACCAGGCCGGCCGGCAGCAGCGGCATGCCGAACAGCAGGTTCAAGCCGAGCGCGGCGCCCAGGAACTCGGCGATGTCGGTCGACATCGCGACGATCTCGGCCTGCGCCCACAGGCCCCAGGTCAGGGTCCGCGGGAAGCGCTCGCGGCAGAGCTCGGGCAGGTTGCGGTCGGCGACGATCCCGAGCTTGGCCGACAGGTATTGGATCAGCATCGCGATCAGGTTGGCCGCGAGCACGACCCACAGCAACAGGTAGCCGAACCTGGCGCCGCCTTCGAAGTTGGTGGCGAAGTTGCCGGGATCGACGTAGGCGATCGAGGCCACGAACGCGGGGCCCAGCATCGCGAGGGTGGCCCGCACACGCCCGCGTGCGAGCAGCGCCTCCAGGTGGCTCGGACCGCCGAGCGTGACCTCGGCGCCGACGCCCGCCGCACCCGCGCCCTCGAGCGCCGGCTCGATCCCGATGGCAGACGGCGGCGGGGGCGGGCTCATACCTGGGCGGGCTCCTGCTCGCCGGCCGTAGCGTCGGAGGATCGATCGCGCGGACCGCGGCGCTCGGACCTGGCGCGGACCTCGGGACTCGACTCGGCGCTCGACTCACCGGCGGGGGCCTGTCCGGGGGCGATCCGCATCGCGCGTGCCAGCTGGCCGCCGATCGCCTGCTCGCGCTCGCCGCCGGCGAAGCTGACGAGCAAGGGCCCGCCGAAGGGCTGGCGCTCGATCACCTCGACACGGTCACCTGGCGCGACGCCGTGGTTTGACAAATAGCGCAGCATCTCGGGGTCGGCGTCTGAGACGCGTACGAACACGCCGCCCTCGCCCTCGCGCAAGCGGTCGAGGCTGCGGGTGTCCTCGGCCTCGGGCAGCTCCAGCTCGGCGCTCGGGATCGGGTCGCCGTGGGGGTCGCGCGTGGGATCGCCGAGCTTGGCCGCGATCAGGCTCTCGAGCTCGTCGGAGAGGACGTGCTCCAGAACCTCGGCCTCGGCATGGACGCGATCCCAGGGCATATGCAAGGTCTCGGCCAGGAACAGCTCGAGCAGGCGATGGTGCCTGATCACCTCGAGCGCGACCCTGCGCCCCGCGGGCGTCAGGCGCACACCCCGGTAAGGCACCCTCGCGATCAGGCCCTCCCCGTCCAGGCGCTTGAGCATCGCCGAGACCGAGCCCGGGGTGATCTGCAGGCGCTCGGCCAGAGCGTTCGTCGAGACCGGCGCCTCGACGCGCGACTCGAGGGTAAAGATCGCCTTGCAGTAGTCCTCGACCGCGGGCGAGCGCTGATGTTCTTGGACCGCCATATTCCAAGATTATGGCATGCCAAGATTTTTTTCAAGGCTGAGCCGCAAGAAATATTGCGGCCCGTGAGCGCAGAGCGCGAAGCGGCCGGTTCAGGAAAGATGGCGGGCCGATGGACCGCGACTACGAGCTGCAGACCCACAGGGCCGAGGACCGTCACTGGTGGTACCGGGGGCGCCGCTCGGTCCTGGAGGGCGTGATTGAGCGACTGCGCCTGCCCGCCCGCGCACGGATTCTCGACGCCGGCTGCGGCAGCGGCCGCAACATGGTCGAGCTGACGCGCCACGGGACCGTGACCGGGATCGAGCTGTCGCCGACCAGCGTCACGATCGCCCGCGAGCGCAGCGTCGGCGAGGTGATCGAAGGGTCGGTCCTGCAGATGCCCTTCGAGTCCGGCAGCTTCGACCTGGCGGTCTCCCTGGACGTGATCGAGCACCTGGAGGACGACCTCGCCGCGCTGCGCGAGCTGCGCCGCGTGGTGGCGCCCGGCGGCGCGCTCTTGGTCACGGTGCCCGCCTATCAGTGGCTGTGGAGCGGTCACGACGAGATCAACCACCACTTCAGGCGCTACACCAGGAAGTCGCTGCAACTGGTCGCCGAGCAGGCGGGCTGGGAGACCGTGCGCACGACCTACTTCAACTCGCTGCTGCTGCCGGTCGCGATCGTCCTGAGGGTGCTCGACCGCTTCTCGAAGGCGACGACCGAGTCGAGCCTCGACCTGTGGGTGCCGCCAGAGCCGGTCAACTGGACGCTGGAGCGCCCGCTCGCCCTGGAGGCCGCGGCGATCGCCCGCGGCGGTCGGATCCCGGCAGGGCTGTCGCTGCTGACCTTGTTCCGCTGATCGATGCGATGGGTGTCGCGCGTACGCGCGCGCACGCGCAGCACGCCGTTTTGGGAAGAGTGCTGACACATCCCGCAGGTCAACTACGACACCCCTGCCGGCCCGGCGAGGCGGCTATTGACGTTGTCCACAGAGGCGGGTGTCACGCGCGTACGCGCGCGCGCACGCGCAGCACGCCGTTTCGGAAGAGTGCCCTAACACCACGCTAAGCCGGCTGGGACAACCCGCCCGGGCCGACTACGCCGACTCGACGGCGGGCGCGTGCACGCGGAACGTCCAAGCCCGGTTTGCAATGAATGTCAGGACGGTCACGATCGCCGTCGCCGGGATCTGACCGATCAGCTCCTCGAAGCCGAGATCGTGCACGAACAGGTAGACCAAGCCGAGATTGCAAGCAAGGCCACAACCTTGCACGACCGCCCAGCGCACCGGTGTCAGCGCGTCGCCGACGTGTTCGCGGAACGTCCAGCGCCTGTTCAGCAGAAAGCCGTTGACGGCGCCGACGGCGAAGCCGATGCCCGAGGCGGCGACGTACCAGACACCGAAGACCTTCAACAGGATCGTGTAGACCGCGAACGCGATCAGCGTGTTCGAGACGCCGACGATCCCGAACTTCAAGAACTGCAGGACGACCTTCACGTTTAGCGCTGCCATATCCCGATCGCGTAGGCTGTTCATCGGCTCCGAGACCTACTGTAATCGGCTACAGGCACGATGGCCACGGCATATCCCGATCGACACAACCGACCGCGCACCCCGACGCTGCTGAGCGTAGTGGCGCCCGTCTACGACGAGGAGCAGCTGATCGAGCAGTTCGTCGCCAGGGCGATCGCGGCGGTCGCGGACCATCCGTTCGAGCTGGTGCTCGTCAACGACGGCTCGCACGACAAGACGCCCGAGATCCTGGACCGGATCGCCGACGCCGACCCGCGGGTGCGCGTGGTGCACCTGTCGCGCAACTTCGGCCACCAGGCGGCGCTGACGGCCGGCCTGGAGCACGCCAGGGGCGACGTGGTGGCGATGATCGACGCCGACCTGCAGGACCCGCCGGAGCTGATCGCAGAGATGGTGGCGCGCTGGAGCGAGGGCTTCGACGTGGTGTATGCCGTGCGCGAGCACCGCGAAGGCGAGACCGCCTTCAAGCTGGCGACCGCCTCGTGGTTCTACAAGCTGTTCGACAAGCTGGCCCAGGTCGACCTCGAGCCGAACTCGGGCGACTTCAGGCTCCTGGACAGGCGCGCGCTGGACGCTTTGCTGTCGATGACCGAGCGTTCCCGGTTCCTGCGCGGCATGACGGTTTGGGTCGGCTTCTCGCAGACTGCGGTCTCCTACAAACGCGACGCCAGGCACGCGGGCGAAACGAAGTACACGCTCCGGCGAATGCTCAAGTTCTCGCTGGACGCGATCGCCTCCTTCTCGCACCTGCCCCTGCAGCTGGCCACCTATGCGGGGCTGCTGTCGGCTGGGGTCGCGTTCGTGGCGATCCCGGTCGTGATCGCCTTGCACTTCGCGGGCTCCTATCTGCCGGGCTTCGGCTCCCTGACGATCGCGATCCTGCTGCTCGGCGGGATCCAGCTGATCGCGCTGGGTGTGATCGGCGAGTACGTGGGCAGGATCTACGACGAGGTCAAGCACAGGCCGTTGTACATCGTGCGCGAAGAGCGCAACATGCCCGCCGGGGAGCCCGGCGAGCCGGCCGCCGCGCGGATGGTGACGCCGCTGGGACGCGCGGGCCTGCAGGCCAGGCCGCCCGAGCGAGTCGGGTAGCGCCCAGCCTTCCCTGTAACGATCTGGAAAATGCCGCGACGGGCGCGGGCGTCGTGTGTTGTCATGTTCCAATGCGATCCACGTGCCTAGCCGTGCTCGCCGCGCTGCCGCTCGCCGCCCCCGCGGCCGCCCGGGCCGAAGCGTGCCCCGGCTCGGGCTCGGCGCCGGCCTGCCCGTATGCGTCGGCCGCGCTGCTCGGCGAGCGCGCCGAATCGATCCTGAGGTTCCCGGAGGCCGTCGCCCTCGACAGCACCGGTGACGTGTACGTGGCGGACCAGCTCAGCTATGCCGTCCAGAAGTTCAGCCCCTCTGGCGAATTCATCACATCGTGGGGCTCCTTCGGCGGCGGCCACGGCCAGTTCGGGCCGATCGGGGGCCTCGCGACCGACGGCGCCGGGAACGTCTACGTGGTCGACTCCGAGCATAACCGCATCGAGAAGTTCGGGCCGAACGGCGAATTCGTCGGCGCCTGGGGCCACAAAGGCCACGGACCGGGCGATTTCGAATTCGGCTCCTCCCAGAACTACACCCAGCCGCCGGGCGGCGGGATCGCGGTCGCAGGCGAATACGTGTACGTGGCCGACTCCGGCAACAACCGGGTCGAGCGCTTTGACCTCTCGGGCGGCGAACCGATCGCGTGGGGCTCCAAGGGCGACGGGGCCGGTCAGTTCTCCTACCCGAGGGGAGTCGCCGCGAACGAGGGCCAGGTCCTGGTCGCCGACGACGACAACCACCGCATCGAGCGCTTCAGTACGGCCGGCGAATACGAGGGCTCGGTCGGCTCCTACGGCGACCGTGGCCTCGAGTTCGGCTTTCCGTACGGTATCGCTCTGGACGGCGCGGGCGACGTGTTCGTCGCCGACGACATCAACCACCGGGTCGTCAAGCTCGACCCCCAGTTCGGCTTCGCCGGCGAATGGGGCGGCTTCGGGTCGGCTCCCGGCCAGCTCGCGTTCCCGCGGGCCTTGGCCAGCGATCCGGCCGGCGACACCTATGTGGCCGACACCGCCAACGACCGGGTCGAGGTCTTCGGCCCGAGCGGCGCTTACCTGCGCACGATCGGCGCGCCCGCGCGCTCGGCTGCCGGCGCGTTCGTCGCCCCCCGCGGCGTGGCCATAGACCCGACCGGCAAGGTCTATGTGACCGACACCGACGACAATCGCATCGAGTCGTTCGGCCCCGGCGGCGGCGCCTTCATCGGCGCCTGGTCGACCACCGGCGGCTACAGGCCCGGGTTCGACGAACCGTCGGCGCTCGCGTTCGACCTGCACGGCCCCGTCTATGTCGCGGACACCGTTTTCGCGCGGGTCGACAAGCTGTGGGGCGAAGGCGAGTACCTGTCGGAACTGGCCGGCCCTTCCGACCTGGGCGGCGCGGGCCTGAACGACGCCCGGTCGGTCGCCGTGTCGCCCCAGACCGGCGACGTCTACGTGGCCGACACCGGCCACAACCGCGTCCTCGTGTACTCGCCGGGCGGCTCGGTCCTGGCGAAGGCCGGCGCCGGCGGCGGCGACGGCGCACCGGGCTCGGGACCCGGCGGCTTCCGCGGGCCTCAGGCCGTCGCCGTCTCGCCCGTCACCGGCAACGTGTTCGTGGCGGACACCGCCAACAACCGCATCGTCGCGCTATCGCCAGGCGGCGGTTTCATCGGCGAGTTCGGCCAGCTCGGCTCCGGCGAAGGCCGCCTGCATGACCCGACCGGAGTCGCGGTCGACGCGGCCGGCCGGGTCTATGTCGTCGACAGTTCCAACAACAGGATCGAGGTCTTTACCGAAACCGGCCAGTACCTGGCCAGGTGGGGCCTACGCGGTATCCACCTCGGCTACCTGTCCCAGCCGAGCGGCGACGCGGTCGGCTGCGAAGGCAGCGTCTACGTGGCCGACACCAACAACAACCGGGTCGAGCGCTTCGATCCGGCCGAACCGGCCGGGGTCGGCTGTGTGGCCGCCGGCTCCTGGCCGCCGCCTCTGAACGTGAAGCCGGTCGTGAAAGTCAGCCTGCCGCGAAGCTCGGGCGTCCTTGCCGAGCGCGCGCTCGCGCTGTCGGTCGGCTGCCAGCGTGGTTGCAAGGTCCTGGTCACGGCCACGCTCTCTCCCCGGACCGCGCCCGCCAGGCGCGCCGCCGCGCTGATCGCCGCCGCCAGGCCCCTGCCGCCGAAACACCCCGGCCACGTGCGCCTGCGCGTCGGCCCGGGCGCGCTCAGGCGCCTGCGCAGAGCGCTCGGTCGCCGGACGGCGATGACCGCCGTCGTGCACGTCTTGGCTGTCGGGCCGACCGGTTTGCGCACGTCGATGACACGGACCTACCTGGTCACGCGATAATGGGTTCGTGAGCACCGACCCAGCCCCCACGGCCGGCCCGCCCGATCCCGACGCCCAAGCGATCGGCCTACCGGACGACGACCCCGACATGGGCGGGATGGAGCACCGGCGCGAACGGATCGCGGTCGAGACCGAACGTCACCGCATCACCGGCCTGGTCACGCTCGCCAGGGACGGCTATCGCAGCCGGGTCTCCGACGTCCTGAACGCCCCCGAGCGCGACTTCCTGACGCTGACCGAGGTCACGGTCGAGCCCTTGGCCGGCGGGCCGGTCGAACTGTACCCGTATCTGACGCTCGCGCGCCGGCACATCGTGTTCGCGGTCGCCGCGCCCGAGACGGGCTAGCTGCCGCGGGCTGCCGAACGAGAGGCAGCGGCGACCGGCACGGCACCGTCGTAAACAACGCGAACGGAGGGGCCGGGATTCGAACCCGCGATGGAGTTTGACCCCATACTCGCTTAGCGCCCTATGGCTGTCATCGCCCGCTGCGCTTTGGTGCGTTTACCCCGCAAATCGAGCGCTTCGGCCGTCGAGCGATCGGGCGTCTGTTGCCGTCTGCTGCGGTCTGCCGCTTCCATAAAGCTTCCATAGCGCCGCGACGGCTTGGTACCGAGACCAGTCGTGCAGCGATGTTCGGCAATCTGCCGTACAATGACAGTATGGCTACCGTCACGATCAGGGAGCTGGGCCGCCAGGTCAGCGGCGTGGTCAACGAGGTCAGGACAACCGGTCGGCCGACGTTCGTCACTCATCGCGGCACGCCAGTCGCCGTCCTGCTGCCGCTCGACGCGGAGCAGCTTGAGGACCACGTGCTCGCCAATGCGCCCGAGTACGTCGCCTCGATGCGCGCCGCCGATGAAACGATCGAGCGGGGCGAGCCGGGCGTGGCACTCGCCGACGCCATCGCCGAGTTCGAGGCCGAGCACGGCTCTCTCGACAACGAGAACTGAGGCCGCGTGGCGAAGGTCGCGGTCGAACTCGACCACCAGGCGCAGCGCGATCTACGCAAGCTCCATCCTGACGACCACCGCGCGGCCCTGCGCGCTATGGCCGACGTGCTCACCTACGAGCCGCTGCCGGCCAACGCGAACGATCGCGCACTGAAGGGACGAGCGACCTGGCGGCGACTGAGGGTCGGCGAGCTGCGCATCTTGTGGCGAGCGGTCGGCAACGGCGAGAGCAGGCGCGTGGCGCGCGTCATTCACCGCCGCGACCTGGAGCGGGCGGTACGCACGCTCGGCGACTGATCGACCTTTCGATAGCTCTTTGGCCTGTCATCGCAAATAGTCCTTATCGGGCTCTCATCAGCGCTTTGAGTAGGGCCGAACCCGCTCTGACTGACGCGAGCGCCAAACGACTACTACCTGATC
>DATJWI010000284.1:0-6302 GCA_035501375.1 Solirubrobacteraceae bacterium | reverse complement strand
GGCCTCGTCTTCTCTCCGGCCACATCCGCTCCGCCGATCGCGTTGCGCAACTACCTCGGCCAGCCCGTCAACCTCGATTCCTACCGAGGCAAGGCCGTGCTCGTCTCCTTCCTCTACACCCACTGCCCAGACGTCTGTCCGCTGATCACGGCCAGCCTGCACGCCACGCTGGAACTGCTCGGGCCTGCCAAGTCCCGGCGCGTCCAGATCATCGTGGTCTCGGTCGACCCCCGCGGCGACACCCCCGCATCGGTCGCGGCGTTCCTGAAGCGCCACCGGATGACCGGGCGCATGCAGTATCTGATCGGCTCGGCCCACGAACTGGCCGCCGTCTGGAAGGCGTGGGGGGTGGGCTCCGAACGCGACGCCGCCCAACCGGAGTACGTCGAGCACACCGGAATCGTCTACGGCATCTCCGCCTCGGGCCGCCGCACGACCGCCTACGCCTCGAACTTCACCCCCGGCGAACTCGCCCACGACGTGCCCCTGCTTGCCGGACGCTGATCGGGCCCCGCGCGGGCAGAGCGGCGTGGACAGCCCATGCGAACGGCGCCGGCGACCGTTCTTGGCGATCCGGTCAGCTTGCGGGCGGCGGCGGGTAGACGGCCAGCCATGCAAACAGACTCGTCGTGGCTGCTTGTGTTCGGAGCATGTCCGGTTCGGCGTCCTCGGCCGGCAGGGGCGCTCCCGTCCACGAGAGCAGGTCCAGCCCTTCGGAGTTCGCCGCCTTGATCTGGGCGTTGCCGGCGTTGGCCGCCGCCAGACGGTAGAGCCCAGCGTCGCCGTCGAGCCCGTACAGCGCCAACAGCCACTGCAAGTAGATCGCGTCGTACTGCGGAGCGAAGTCGAGTTCGGTCCCGAAGCGTCGCAGCGCCGTGGCGGTCAGGTATTGCGCGCGCCGGCAGTATGTCTTCCGTCCCGTCAGCCTGCACAAAAGCGCCTGGGCGTAGATCAAAGGCGACTCGATGTAGTCGATCGGGGTCGGATCGAGGCTGCTGCCCGCGTACAGCTGATCGGCTTGGCTGAACCCGGTCGTGTTCGCCCATCCCAGGAAACGCGTCGCCTGGGCCAGCGCGAAACCGGAGCGGGTCTGCTGGTAGAGCAGGGCCGCGAGCAGGGTGCCACTGGCCAACGCCTCGCCGGCCCTGTAAGGGTGCCCGGTGTTCCACCAGATGCCGCCCCCGTCGGCGTCCCAGCCGACGGTCGCGATGTAGCGCAGGGCGCGCCGCGCGTCCGCCAGGTAGCGCCGGTCGCCGGTCGCCCTGTACGCCTCAACGAAGGCTGTGCCCCACCAGCCGTTGTCGTCGAACCACGTCTCGGTGTCCTGCTCGCGATCGCCCGGATACGGCGAATAGCCATCGACCGGGCGCAGGCCGCGGTTCAGGTAGCGCTCCGCGCCCGCCGCGAACTTGGCAAGAGCCCCGCGGTTGGCTTGGTTCGGGCTTGCGATCGCGATCGCGTCGAGCGACTCGAACAGGGGCACGCTATCCCAGATCGTGGCCAACGGATAGCGCTTTCGGTCGCCCAGCCGGGCGTCATACCAGCCGAGCTCCGGGTTCCACCAGCGCCTGGCCCGCGCCACGCCGGACTGCGCGAGCGCCAAATATGCCTGTTGCGGTGCGCTCAGCGCGCCCGCCTGCGCAGGGAAGGCGAGGCCCAGCAAACACATGCAGAAGGCAAGTTTGCGCACAGCCTCCTTAACCATGCCGATCCGCGATCGGCCCGGTCAGCCTACGCCCAGACGGCCAGCTTCATGAGCGTGGCGCTCGGCACGTCTCTGGCCGCCAGGATGCACGTATGCCCGGCGCGCCGCCAGGTCACGATCGTCGCTCCGTTGGCGTTCAGCACGTGAAACGCGATGCCGTGACTTACCCGGGTGGCGCCAGCCGGCAGAGGCAACGCGCGACCTTCGACGATCGCGTAGCCGACACGGCCATAGCCTGGCTCGGAACGCGTGCGCGCCTGGACAGCCGCGCCGGTCGGCTCATAGAAGACGGTTGCGATCGTGCGGCCCCCAAGGCGATCGCTGCGCGCTCCGGTGGCCCGCCAGCCGAGGCTCGGGCGCCAGTTGGGGAAGTCGATGCCGGCGGCCGAGCGGTCGAGCACGGCGACGTCGTTGGCGCTGGTCGCGGGTGCTGGGAGCGTCGCCGGGGCCAAGCCGAGGCGGGCGGCCTGTAGAACGGTCGGCCCGCTGGTGCTTGTGCGCGCGCCGAGCCCGATCGCCAAGGCCGCGACGACCACGACCGCAAGCGCACTCGCGACCAGCAATCGGCGGGGTGCGCGCGCGCGCGAGTGGCGCCCAAGAGCGAGGCCATCGCCGCTCGTGCGCGCAGGCGGACGGGTCAGGCCGAAGATGCGCCCGGCGGTCCGGTCTGAGCCGGCGCGCGCGCCCTCGGAGGCGAGCGCGGCCACCGCCCTGTGCAGCGTCTCGGACGCCTTCACGTCATACAACGGGCCGAGCAGCGCGCGAGTCCCCTGGGTCCCCGGATTCTGTGCGTCGCCGTGGTCGGCTGTAAAGCCGCTCTCGTTAGCGCTCCTGTTCGGCTCGTCGTTCATGTAGGGCCTCTCTGAAGAAGACTCCGCACGGGGGCCGGCCCTTCCCTGGCGTTGTCCCGTGCTGGCGGCACGCGCGCGCGTAGGGGCGCCGCTTGGGACTCGGTGGCGGCGGGCGTCTCGTCGGCCAGGTCGCGGGCGAGGCGCTCGCGGGCCCTGAAGATACGGGTCGCGATCGTCGCCTCGCGCGTGCCCAATGCCCTGGCGGCCTCGCGGTGAGAGAGCCCCATCAGCTCGACCGCGACCAGCGCCAGGCGCTGGTCCTCGGAGAGGGTCGCGATCGTGGCGAGGACCTCGCGGACCTGGAGTGCATCCTCGGGGCGCTCGTCCCGACGGGGATCGACCGGTTGCAGTTCTTCGATCGCGATCGAAGCGAGCCGCGGGCGGCGCGAGGCGGTGCGCCGGCCCGTCAGAAAGGTGTTGCGCAGGGTGCGCATCAGGTAGGCCGCCTCGTCTGAGTCGCGCAATACGCGCCGGCGGGCCAGAACCTTGGCGAACGTCTCCTGCACGAGATCCTCGGCGTCCTGGCGTGAGCCGCACAACGCCAAGGCGGCGCGATAGAGCCGGTCGGTGTGTCCAGGCAGCGACTGCGGGTCGAGCGCCGGCATCAGGATGTACCCGGTGCGCACACGCATGGGGCGTCCATGAAGATGACTGTAGCGCCGGGCGGAAGGTTTGGAGCGGGGCGGCGTCTTTGAGTGTGGAACCAAAGCGAAAGGAAGACGACGATGGGCTCAGGTGAAACCAGGACTTCGATACCGGCCAAACCGCTCGAGCGGATCTGGCTTGGGGCGGGAGCCGTGGCGGCCGCGATCGCGCTGGTCGTCTCGATGGCGGCGCTCGCGCTGGCCGGCTCCACGTTCACCGTGGGCTCGGCCTCGAACGGGCACTTGCATAAACGTGTTTTGATCGAAACCCACGGCCGCACGCTGTACGCGCTCAGCCCCGAGACTGCCGGGCACCTGCTGTGCAAGAGCTCAGAATGCTTCGAAGTGTGGCCGCCGCTGACGGTGAGCTCGAGCGGGGCCAGGTTGACCTCCGGTCCGGGCGTGCACGGACACCTGGGTTTGCTGGCGCGCGGAAGAGGCAAATGGCAGGTCACGTTCGGCGGGCTGCCGGTATACCGGTATTCGGGGGACGCCGCAGCCGGCCAGGCCAACGGCCAGGGCATCCACAGTTTCGGCGGGATCTGGCATGCGGTCGGACCGTAACACGCCGCTTGCGGGCCGGCACACCGGCTCGAGGATTCGAGAAAAAAGAGAAAGGAACGACATGAGGCCACCATTGAGAGCACTGCTTGCGATCGCATCGGCCGCGACGTCGCTGGCGCTCGCGGCTTGCGGCGGCAGCAGCTACAGCTCCGGCACGAGCAGCTCGGCGGCGTCGGCCACGCAACCCGCCGCCACGACTGGCGCGGGAGGGAACGCGGTGGTGGTCAAGACGACATCCAGCCCCACGTTCGGCACGGTCCTGGTCAACGGCCAGGGCATGACGCTTTACGCTCTGAGCGCCGAGCGTAACGGGAAGTTCATCTGCACATCCAGCTCGGGCTGCCTCGGGGTCTGGCATCCGCTGACCGTCTCCGCGGGCGCGGTCCCGACCGGGTCGGTCGGCTCGCTTGGGACCGTGAAGCGCCCCGAAGGGACCGTGCAGGTGACCTATAAGGGCGAGCCTCTTTATACGTTCGCGCAGGACCACGAAGCCGGCGAAACGAGCGGTCAGGGGATCAAGGACGTTGGGACCTGGAGCGTCGTGAAGGTGAGCGCGAGCGGGGCTCAACAAAAATAGGCTCGGCGAGCGGCCGCCGTATCGAACGTCGGTCATCCCGCGACGCATCAGGCGGCCGATAGCGGCCGTCATCATGCTGGGATGGACGTACTGACGATCATCGGCGACGGTCTCGAGGACGCGTTCCTGATGGCCTGGACCGTCTGGTGGGCTCTGGTCCTAGGTTTCGCGATCTCGGCGATCGTGCAGGCCTGGGTTCCCCGCGAACGCATCCAGAACGCCCTCGGCGGCTCTGGCTTTCGGCCGGTTGCGATCGCGACCGGCCTCGGAGCCGCCTCGTCGTCATGCAGCTACGCCGCGATCGCGATCGCCAAGAGCCTCTTCCAGAAGGGGGCGAGCGCGGCCTCGGCGCTCGCGTTCCAGTTCAGCTCGACCAACCTGGTCGTAGAGCTCGGGATCGTGATCTGGGTCCTGATCGGCTGGCAGTTCACGCTCGCCGACTTCGTCGGCGGCCTCGTGCTGATCGCGATCATGACCTTGCTGTTGCGCCTGTTCGTGTCCAAACGGTTGGAGGACCAGGCCAGGACGAACGCCCAGGAGGCCGAGCAGGGGCATCAGCATCACAGCGCCGGCGAGCGAATGACGGTCCGTCAACGTCTGACGAGCGCGAGCGCATGGTCTGACGTCGCCCACAACTTCCGCAACGACTGGTCGATGCTCTGGAAGGAGATCGCGATCGGCTTCCTGCTCGCCGGTTTCGTCGGCCAGCTCCCGGACAGCTTCTTCGACGCGCTGTTCCTGAACGGCGCTCCGGCCGGGGTGAAGCTGGTCGAGAACGCGATCGTCGGACCGGTCATCGCCGTCCTCAGCTTCGTCTGCTCGGTCGGCAACGTGCCACTGGCCGCGGTGCTCTGGTCCGGCGGCATCGGCTTCGCCGGAGTGATCGCGTTCATCTTCGCCGACCTGATCGTGGTGCCGATCGTGCTCGTCTACCGCAAGTACTACGGCAAAGCTTTCACCGTCCGGATCGTCGCGCTCATGTTCGTGACGATGGTCAGCGCCGCCCTGATCGTCGACGGCCTGTTCAGCGTCGCCGGGCTCATTCCCGAAACCAGGCCGACGCGGGCTGACATCTTCGGCTCGATCGAAGTCGACTACAAGCTGTTCACGAACATCCTCGGCGTCGCCATCTTCGCCACCTTCTTCGTGCTGACCAGACGCAGAGGCGTCGCCGACCCGGTCTGCGGCATGCAGGTCGACAGGGCGAAGGCCATCGGCATCGATTTCGATGGCGAGACCTTCTACTTCTGCTCGGCTCACTGCCGCGACGCGTTCGAAAGCGGTCGTGCGACCGCGGGGGCCGGAGTTGAGGGCGGTGACGCGGACGTAGCCGATCGTAGTCTCAAGGCGACGACCGGAATCGAACCGGTGTAGACGGCTTTGCAGGCCGCTGCGTAGCCACTCCGCCACGTCGCCAGGGATCCCCATCGTATCGGCCTGAAGCTTGGCCACGTGCGCGCGCGTACGCCACGCCAGAGACTCATAGGCCGCCCGCTGAGGTCGGCGACGGCATTCGCGTGCGGAGCCTTATCAGGCCGTTCGCCAGCCGTTAGCGTCTTTTTGGCAAGGCCTTAGCCGGGCTTTCGCCGATTGTCAGGCCCCGTTCAGCGGGGCCTTTGATCATCTGGATTACAGAACCGACCGAGAGGTGATCCGATGAAAGGCAAAGCTGTTCCAATCTTGCTCGCCGCGTTCCTGGGCGGCCTCGCCATGCTGATCGCCGTGATCGCCTTCGGGGCCTCCCTGGGCTCGACCCGATCGCGCTCCGGATCCAGCGCTGCGCCCAGCGTCGGAGTCTCGGCCGCCTCCACGGCGAGCGGCTCGCGCAGGGAGGTCTCTTCGACCGGACTGTCGGCGACGCAGATCTATCAGCGCGACTCGGGGGGCGTCGTGGCGATCAGGGCCGTGACCGCTGAGGGCGAAGACCTTGGGACGGGCATAGTCCTCAACGACAAAGGCTT
>DATJWI010000283.1:0-4310 GCA_035501375.1 Solirubrobacteraceae bacterium | reverse complement strand
ACCCACGCCAGCTGCGCGCGCCAGGCGGCTTGGTCCAGGTCGGCCAGCTCGACATCGCCGATCCTGATCGAGCCCGCGTCTGGCTGCACCAAGCCGAGCAGCACCCCGATCAATGTCGACTTGCCGGCGCCACTCGGACCGACCAGCGCAATCGTCTCGCCGGGTTGGACGGCCAGCGATACGCCTTCGAGCGCGGGCTCTGAGCGGCCCGGGTAGGTGACGCTGAGGCCCTCGACCGTCAGGCCGGCGTGCGTCATGTCGGGGACGGCCTTACGCGCGCGCGCGGGCAACCCGCCACGAGAACCATCGAACACCCCACCACCGACATCACCCGGTCCCGCCTTACGCGCGCGCGCGGGCAACCCGCCACGAGACCCACGAGACCCATCGAACACCGGCCCGGGCGCTTCGAGGATCGCGAACGCCTGGTCGGCGGCGGCCAAGCCCTCGGCGCTGGCGTGGTAGTTGGCGCCGAGCTTACGCAGCGGCAGGTATGCCTCGGGGGCGAGCACGAGCGCGAACAGCGCCGGGCGCAGGCTGAGATGGCCGCCCATCAGGCGCAGGCCGATCGCGACCGCCACGAGCGCGACGGCGATCGTGGCCACCAGCTCCAAGATCAAGGACGACAGGAACGTGACGCGCAGCGTGGAGAGCGCCGCCTGGCGGTAGCGCTCGGCGATCGCCCTGATCTGGGAGGCCTGGGCCTTGGCCCGCCCGAACACCTTGAGCGTGGGCAGGCCGGCGACGACGTCCAGGAAGTGGCCGGCCAGGCGCTCGAGGGTCCGCAGCTGCCGGTCTACGCGTTCGCGCGTGGTCGCGCCGACGAGCGCCATGAACAAAGGGATCAGGGGAATGGTGAACGCGACGATCGCCGCCGAGATCCAGTCGGCCGACAGGATCGAAGCGATCGCGACGACGGGAACGATCGCGGCGAGCACGAGCTGAGGCAGGTACAGCGAGAAGTAGCCGTCCAGGGCGTCGATCCCGCGGGTGGCGAGGACCGTCAGCTCGCCTGTGCGCCAGGCCCGCGAGGGCTCGGCGCAGAGCTCGGGTATGCGCGCGGTGAGCGCGCCCCGCAGCTGCGACTTCGCGCGGGCCGATGCCCTCGCGGACGCCAGCTCGGCCGCCCATGCGAGGATCGCGCGGGCGAGGACGACCGCGAGCAGCGCCACGATCGCCGTCCGCAGCCGGGCCAGGCTTTCGTCGTGGACGAACGCGCCGGCGACGACGTCGGCGAGCAGCCAGGCCTGGGCGACGATCAGGAACGCGCCGAGCGAGCCGAGCGCGACCGATGCGATCAGGAACGTCCGCGTCGCTCGCGCGTAGCGGAGCAGCCTCGGGTCGAGCGCTCTCACAAAATCATCATGTCGAAGGCCGGGGCCGCATGCGGCCCCGGCGGGGACCGCACATGTGCGGTCCCCCCGACCGGCGCATGCGCCGGTCGGAACCACATCACTGCAGCTCGGCCAGGCGCTCCGCGACGATGATGCGGGCGGCCGCCTCGATCAGGGCCAGGTGCGAGAAGGCCTGCGGGAAGTTGCCGAGGTGCCGGCCGGTCGCCGTGTCGAACTCCTCGGCGTACAGCCCGAGCGGGGAGGCGATCCGCAGGAGCCGTTCCATCAGGTCGCGCGCACGCTGCTCCTCGCCCACGATCGCCAGGGCCGAGACCAGCCAGAAGGAGCAGATCAGGAAGCTGCCCTCTTTGCCGGACAGCCCGTCGTCGGTCTCGTCGGTCTTGTAGCGCAGGACGAAGCCGTCTTCGGTCAAGTCGTCGGCGATCGCAAGGACGCTCGCGCGCATCCGCTCGTCGCCACCGGGCAGGAAGCCGACGATCGGCGCCAGCAGCGTAGAGGCGTCGAGCGCGTCGGTGTCGTAGTGCTGGCGCAGAACGCCGCCGGCGGTGAGGCCATTCGCGAGTATGTCCGCGTGGATCTCCTCGGCCGTCGCGGCCCATTCGGCTTGCAGCTGCTCGTCACCCCTGATCGCCGCCAGGCGCGAGGCCCGGTCCATCGCGACCCAGCACATCAGCTTCGAAGAGACGTAGTGCTGAGGCGCGCCCCTGGCCTCCCAGATCCCCTGGTCCGGCTCGCGCCAGACCTCGCTCGCGCACTTGGCCTGGGCCTGCACGACCGGCCACAGCCGCCGCGGCAATCGTTCGGAGCGCCGCGTGTGCAGCAGGATCGAGTCCAGGGCGGCCCCGTAGACGTCGTTCTGGCGCTGGTCGTAAGCGCCGTTGCCGACCCTGACGGGGCGCGCGCCGGCGTAGCCCGAGAGATCGTCGCGCGTGGACTCGGTCAGGTCGCGCCGGCCGTCGATCCCGTACATGATCTGCAGGGCGCCGTCCTCGCCGCGCTCGAGGTCCGCCACGAACTGCATGAACTCCTCGGCCTCCCAGTCGAGGTTCAGGTAGTGAAGGGCCTGCAGGGTGAATGTGGAGTCGCGCAGCCAGGTGTAACGGTAATCCCAGTTGCGCTCGCCGCCCGGCGTCTCGGGCAAAGAGGTCGTCAGGGCGGCGACGGTCGCGCCGGTCGGCATATAGGTCAAGCCCTTGATCGCCATCGCCGAGCGCTGGATCGCCCCGCGCCAGCGGTGGTCGGGCAACCGCGCGCGTCCCAGCCAGCCGCGCCAGTAGGCGCCGGTGGTGGCCAGGCTGGCGTTGGCCTCGCCGATGTCGGCCGGCGTCCGGAGCTCCTCGGCCCAGGAGAGCGCGCAGTAGACCTGCTCGCCCTGCTTGAGCACGTGCCTGGCCCGGACCCAGTCGCCCTCCACGCCGACCGCCATGTCGGTCGCAAGCCGCAGCCTCAGCTCGTTGCCCTCGCCGTCGACACCGGTCGCGTCGGCGCTGTGGCCATCCTCTGAGACCGTCCACTCGGCGGGGACGCGCCCGTAGTCGAAGACCGGTTCGCAGGTCAGCTCGACCTCGACCTCGCCCTCCAAGCAGACCGCGACCCTGACGAGCATGTGCTCGGCGTCTTCGTCGGTCGGCGGCCTGGTATGCGGCGTGACCGTGTCGGTGTGGCGCCTCGGCCCGAGCGTCAGCGCGTCGCGCACCGCGACCCAGCCGGTCGGCGTCGTCCACGTAGTCAGCAGGGTGTTCGTGCCGGGCTCGTACGTCCGGGCCGACGGCACGTTGATGCCGAACGGCGCGAACCTGAACGTCCCCGCCTGGCGGTCCAGCAGGGTTCCGAACACGCTCGGCGCGTCGAACTTCGGCACACACAACCAGTCGATCGCCCCGTCGGGCGCGACCAGGGCGCCGGTATGGCAGTTCGACAGGAATGCGTAGTCGGCGATCGGCGGGAACGGCGAGGGGGCTGCCGCGGACTGGGGCACGTCGCTCACTTCGCGATCCAGGGGCCGTGCCAGGCGCCGTACCCGTTGACGAGGCGCTCGCCCTCGGCCGGGCCCCACGACCCGGGCGCGTAGGGATGGACGGGCGGCGGCGCGTCGAGCAAGGGTTCGAAGATGCGCCAGGCCTCTTCGACGGAGTCCTGCCTGGTGAACCTGGTCGAGTCGCCGGCCATGGCGTCGAGCAGGAGCACCTCGTACGGCGTGGGCGCCTCGCCGCCCTCTTGCGCGAACTCCATGTCCAGGGTGATCGCCGAGGGTCCGCCGGCGTCGGCGCGGTGGGCGTCGAGGATCAGGCGGGTGCCGGTCGAAGGGTCGAGCTTGACGACCAGCTGGTCGGGCTCGGGGCGGCGATGGGAGCCGCCCATGAAGCCGAGCCTGGGCGGGTGCTTGAAGACGACCCTCAGCTCGGTCTGGGTGACCGGCAGGCGCTTGCCGGTCCTGATGAACCAAGGCACTCCGGCCCACCGCCAGTTGTCGATCTCGAGGCGCATCGCCGCATAGGTCTCGGTCTGCGAGTCGGCCCCGACGCCTTCGATCTGCTTGTAGCCGTCGTACTGGCCCCGCACGTAGTGGCCGGGGTCGGCGGCGGGCATCGACCTGAAGACCGTGTACTTGGCGTCCTTGAACGTCTCGGCGTCGTCGGCCGCGGGCGCCTCCATCGCGGCGACCGCGAGGACCTGCATCAGATGGTTGACGACGACGTCGCGCAGGGCTCCGACGGGGTCGTAGAAGTGGCCGCGGTCCTCGACGCCGAACGCCTCGGCCATCGTGATCTGGACGCAGGCGACATGGTTGCGGTTCCAGACCGGCTCGATCATGGTGTTGCCGAACCTCAGGTACAGGAACTCGTCGGTGCCCATCTTGCCGAGGAAGTGGTCGATTCGGTAGAGCTGGGACTCCTGGATGTGCTCGTGGATTTCGGCGGCGAGCGCCCGGGCGGAGGCGAGGTCGTGGCCGAA
>DATJWI010000282.1:0-10094 GCA_035501375.1 Solirubrobacteraceae bacterium | reverse complement strand
GCGCGGGCGCGGACGGCGTCTGGCGTCACCGCCGGTGGCCGACCGCGCGCGCGAGCTGGGCATCGCGCTGAGTCAGCCCGAGAGCGTCAACGCGCCCGACGCACGCGAGCAGATCGCGGCGGCGGGGGACGCGGCCGCGCGCCAGACCGTGGTCGTCTGCGCGTTCGGCGCGCTGATCAAGGAGCCGCTGCTGTCAGAGCAAGAGCTGCTCAACGTGCACCCTTCGTTGTTGCCGCGGTGGCGCGGCGCCGCGCCGGTCGAGCGCGCGATCATGGCCGGCGATCGGCAGACAGGAGTCTCGATCATGCGCCTTACGGCCGGCCTCGACAGCGGGCCGGTCTGCATGGCCGCGACCGAGCCGGTCGCGCCCGAGGACACCTACGGCTCGCTGGCGCCCCGCCTGGCCGCGCTCGGCGGGGATCTGCTCGTGCGCGTGCTCGATCTCGCCGCGCAGGGCCAGGCGCCGGCGTTCGAGGATCAGGACGAGTCTGGCGTGACCTATGCCGAGAAGATCGGCCCCGAAGACAGGCTGCTCGACCCGAGCGCGTCGGCCGTTCATCTGGAGCGCGTTGTCAGGGCCCTGCACCCGCACATCGGCGCGCGCCTGGAGCTGGACGACGGCGGCTTCCTCGGCGTCCACGCGGCCGCTGTCCTTGCCCCCGCCGGTACCGAGGCTGCCGCCCCGGCTGAGGTCGCTGCCCGGACCGAGGCCGCTGTCCCGGCTGAGGTCGCTGTCCGGGCCGAGGTCGCGCCCGGCGAGCGGCTGGAGCCCGGCGTGCTGGCCGCGCGCGAGGGCCGGCTGCTGTACGGGACGGTCGACGGCGTGCTCGAGTTGCTGATTGTGCAGCCGCCTGGCGGCCGACCCATGGACGCGGCGTCGTTCCTGCGCGGGCACGGCCTGCCGGCCGGCCAATGACTCTCGGCGAGGGCCCGCGCGCGCGCGTATCGCCCGCCAGGACGTGTGCGTACGCGGTGCTCAGAAGAGTCTTCGAGCAGGGCGCCTACGCCGACCACGCGCTCAGAGCCGAGGCCAAGAATCTCGACGCCCGCGATCGGGCCCTTGCTATGCGCCTCGCCTACGGCGCGATCCAGCGCAAGGGCACCCTCGACCACCTCATCGGCCTCTTCGCCGAGCGCCCCGCCGAGCGCGTCGACGCACCGCTCCTGGCGGCCCTGCGACTCGGCTGCTACGAGCTCCTGTACCTGGACGGCGCGCCCCCACACGCCGTCGTCGCCGGCGCCGTCGAGCTGGCCAAGACCGAAGCCCGGGCCGGGCACGGCCTCGTGAACGCGGTCCTGCGCCGTTGCGCCCGCGAAGGATCCGACCTCCTCGCGGGCCTGACCGACCGGACGGCCGACCAGGCCGCGATCAAGCACTCCCATCCAAGTTGGCTCGCCGAACTGTGGTGGAGCGAGCTGGGGGCCGACGAGGCCCGGGCGTTGATGGCCGCCGACAACGAGCCCAGCGAGTTGGCGATCCGTGCGAACACGCTTGTCACCGACGCTCCCACTCTCTCCAAGGACATGGCCGCGGCCGGGGTTCCCGTCCGTCGCGACCCCGATATCCCCGAGGCGCTCGTTCTCGACGGCCCGTTCGACGCCCTCGCCTCGCGCTTCTGGCGTGAGGGCGCGTTCGTGGCGCAGTCGCGTGGCGCGATGCTGGTCGCCCGCGCGCTCGGTCCCGAGCCCGGCGAGGCCGTGCTCGACCTGTGCGCCGCGCCCGGCAACAAGACCACTCATTTGGCGGCCCTGATGTCCGGGCAGGGCCGGATCGTGGCGGTCGAGCGCGACCGCCGCCGCGCGGGCGCCCTCGTACGCGCGGCCCAGCGCCTGCATGCTGACAACGTCCACGTCGAGCTGGCCGACGCCGCCGCCCCCCGGCCCGAGGGGCCCGTATTCGACAGGGTCCTCGTCGACCCGCCCTGCTCGGGCCTCGGTACCCTTCAGGCCCGGCCCGACCTGCGCTGGCGCGCCTCGCCCGAGCGCCTCGCCGAGCTTCAGCGCGTCCAGGCTTCGATCCTCGCCGCCGGCGCTGAGGCGCTCCGTCCGGGAGGCGTGCTGGTCTACTCTACGTGCACGATCTCCACAGCCGAGAACGACCGCCAGATCGCATCCTTCCTGGAAGGCCATCCCTCGTTCGCGCTGGACGACCTCGGCGCCGATCTGCCCGCCCTGCGCAACCCTTCACCCTCGGCGCCTGAGACCGTGCTAACCCTGCCCCACCGCGACCGCACCGCCGGCTTCTTCGTCGCCCGGCTGCGTAAGGGCGCCTAACTCCAAGGCTCGTTGACCGGAATGACCCAAGACCCGCCGACCCCCGCCAAGCCCCCGACCGAGCTTGGCCCGCGCTGCCCCGCCTGCGGCGAGCCCTGGCTGCGCCCAACCAACCTGCCCGGCCGCTACCGCTGCGTCTACTGCCTGCGCCGCTTTGAGCTGACATCCGTCTGCCCCAACTGCGGCGAGCACTCCACGATCGTCCGGATGTCTTCCACGGCGATTCTCAAGTGCAACAACTGCGGCGACTCGATGCTGCAAGCGATATGAGCACCGTCAACATAAGCTGCCATTAATACCATGGTGCACAGTTGGTAAAAAAGAGAATGTCTTCCGCGCGGCCGTATAACCATGGCCTATCGACAGAGACTAACTCTAATACGGTGGTGCACAGTCGATGAAAAAACATACCTCCTCCGCGCAGCCGTATAACTATAGTATCATGATATCCCCCCCCGATATCGTTGATACAATGGTAAACGGCGATAGGAGAGAAATGCTTTCCCCACGCACCCGTATAGCTATCGCATGACGTCTGCCGGCGCTGAGCTTCTGCGAGAAGGCGTCCACGTGGCGCCGTCGATCCTGTCGGCCGACTTCGCGCGGCTGCGCGAGCAGGTCGGGGAGGTCTTGGACGCGGGCGCCAAGGTCATCCACGTGGATGTCATGGACGGCCACTTCGTGCCGCCGATCACGGTCGGTCCGCTGGTCGTCGAGGCGCTGCGCGAACAGGCCCACGACGCCGGGGCGATCCTCGACGTGCACCTGATGATCGAGCGCCCCGAGCGCCAGGTCTCGGAGTTCGTCAAGGCTGGGGCCGATTCCGTCACCTTCCACGCCGAGGCCACGCCGCATGTCCTGTATACCGCCGACCTCCTACGCGAAGCCGAGATCGGCGTCGGCGTCGCGATCAACCCAGCGACCGCGGTCGGCGCCCTCGCGGAGGTCGCCGGGTCGATCGACATGGCGCTCTGCATGACCGTCAACCCAGGCTGGGGCGGCCAGCAATTCATACAACACTCCATCGACAAGATCGAGCGCGTCCGGGCGATCGTCGGTCCCAACGTCGCGGTCGAGGTAGACGGCGGCATCGATCCTGAGACCGGGCCTCGTTGCGCGCGCGCGGGCGCGAACGTGTTCGTGGCCGGCTCGGCGATCTTCGACCGCGAGGACCCGGGCCTTGCCTACCGTGCGCTCGCGGAGGCCGTCGGGGCGGGCTGAGCCCGCGACCCGCGCCGGTACAGCAACCAGAGCATCCCCGCCAACAGACCGGCGGCGCCGAAGTAGCCGATCTCGGTGCGCAAGAGTTCTTCGCTGACGATCGGCGCGAACATCCAGGCAACGAACACGGTGGCGGCGACGATCCAGCAGAGCGCTGCGTGCTGGGCTTGGTCGCGTGCCAGGGCGGCCTGGTTCAAAGCGCCGGATGTCAGGTGCATGCCCATGCCGAGGCCGATCAGGGCCAGTCCGAACCTGTTGTATTCGTAGTGCTGGCCGAACAGGTGGTCCATCACGAAAGGGCCGACGGCCAGGAGCCCGAGGGCCACCGCGCCCGCGAACGCGGCGATCGCGAGGATCGTGACCCTGATCGCCTTGGCGAAGGCCTCGTGCCCGGCGGTCGCCTCCAGTCCTGTCAGGTGCGGTAGGAGAGAGGTCTGGATCGCCTGGAAGAGCTGCAGGGGAGCCCGGGCGATCAGAAGCACGTTGAAGACGATCCCCGCCAAAGCCTTGTCCAGCGAAGTCGCGTCGACCGTCAGGACCGCCGCGTTCAGCAACGTCTGCTCGGAGAGCATCACGCCGGAGACCGCGAACGCGAAGCGCGAGCCGCGCTTCAAAGACAGCTCGTCGGCGACGAGCGCCTCCTCGACGCCCTCGGTGCCGGGGCCCGCCAGGGCCGCGTCCAGCTCCTCGATCTCGGGCGCTCCCCGGTGTTCGGAGGAGCGCCGCGCGAACGCGGCCGGCACGACGATCAAGGAGACGAACGGCGCCGCCACGATACCGACGGCGACCGCGGTCTGACCATGGGTGATGCCGAGGGCGGCGGCCAAGGCGAAGCACAGCCGCGAGAACGATTCCAGCAGGACCAAGCCGCCGAACAGAGCGAAGTACTGGTGGCCGGCCAACCAGCCCCTGGCGAAATAGCTGGCGGCATAGGCGAGCGTGCCCAACACGAGCACGTCGTACAGGGCGGTATAGCCGTCGAACACGTTTGCGACGAGGTCTTCTTTGAAGGCCAGCGCGGCGATCAGGAAAGCCAGCGCGAAGCCCGCCTGGATCGCGATCGGAACCTTGACGGAGTGCTCGGCATGGCCCAGAGCGCGGCGCTCGGCGATCGTGCGCGACAGCAACTGTTCGATCGGCCTGTAAATGACCGAGATGATCACGAACATGACCGACCACAGGACGTCGACCCGCTTGGCGGCTTCTTCGCCGAGCACGTGGCTCGCGATCGAGAAGTAAGCGAACGTCAGCAGCCCGGTCGCGGCGATCCCGACAGACAGGATCCGCGCGCCTGAGCCGTAGCCAGAGCGGGCCCTAGAACTCGACAAGCAGCATCGTCCAGGGGAACGGCGATCTGACCTCGACGACCTGGCCGTACCGGGAGAGCAGCTTCACGAACGAGCGCTTGGACCAGTGGTTGAGGTGGCCGGGGGTGTTGCCGAGGTCTGGCCAGTACGCCCCGCGCGCCATGTTCAAGGCCCGCCAGAGAGGCTCTCTGGGGACCGACACGAGCAGGTGCCGCTGGGCGCACCTGGCCATCTCAGCCAAGGTGTGGGCCGGGTCGGGGACGTGCTCCAGGACCTCGATCGCGGTGGCCAGGTCGAACTCGTGATCGGCGAACGGCAGGTCCTCGGCCTTCATGATCCGGTATTCGAGATTCGGCGCCGTGTGTTGGGCCCAGCCCGCTTGGATGGACTCCTCCTCGAGGTCGATCCCGACGACGCGCCGATCGCGGCCCAGGCGCTGGGCCCACCTGTGCACGAGCACGCCCTCGCCGCAGCCGACGTCCAGGAGCGACGCCGGATCGGCCAGCTGCAGCAGGTCGTCGAGGGACGCCTCGAATCCGGACATCATGCGCCTGACGAAAGGGTTGGAGGAGCCGTACTTGTCGTAGGTGTTGCCTGTGACGATTCCTTCCTCGGAGACCGTCACCCCGCCGCCGGCGCTCACGTCGCGGCGCCTTTCATACTTCGACCGCCTCACGCGCGCGCGCTTCCGCCTCGCCGGAGGATCCCGTTTCACCGGGAGCGCCGGTACCGCCCAGCCGACCGGGCTCGTCCGGTCCGCCCGGGGTGCCGCCCGAAGCCTGGCCGGCGGGGTTGGCTTCGTAATGGGACGGCGGGACCCCGAGCTGTAGCTCGATGCGCCGGACGCGCTCGTAGGTGCGTTGTGTCATGACGCGCTGGGCGGCCAGGAGGTCGCCGATCACGCCGAGCGCCCAGAGCACGACCGCGGCGATGAACAGGACCGCGCCGAGGATCAAGGACTGGACGTGGCCCTTGCCGTTGCCTTCGGCGTAGGCGACCGCGAACCTGATCCAGACGCCGACCGCCCCGAGGCCGATGATCAGGGCAAGTGTCCAGAAGACCCGCAAGGGCTCGTACTGGGCGTAGACCCTGAAGATCGAGACCGCGTTGCGCCGGACGTAGGCGGACATCGAGGGGAACAGGCGGGACTCCCTGGTCTTCGGGTTGGTCTGGACCGGGACGTGGTCGACGGCGACGAGCAGCTTGCCGGCCTGGATGATCGTCTCCAAGGTGTAGGTGAACCTGGAGACGACCATCATCTGGATCGCGGCCTCCCGGTTGTAGGCCCTGAAGCCGGAGGTGGTGTCGGGCACCGAGGTCGAAGAGGCCTGGCGGACGACCCAAGAGCCGAGGCGCTGCAGGAGCTTCTTGAGCGCCGAGAAGTGCTCGATCCCGGAGATTTCGCGGTCGCCGATGACCATGTCGGCCGTGCCTGACACGATCGGCGCGACCAGCTTGGCGATGTCCGGGCCCGAATACTGGTTGTCGGCGTCGGTGTTGACGATCACGTCGGCGCCGAGCTTCAGGGCCGTGTCGATGCCGGCCTGAAAGCCGGTCGCCAAGCCCTTGTTGTTGGTGAGTCTGACGAGATGGTCGACCCCGTGGGCGCGCGCGACCTCGACCGTCGCGTCGGTCGAGCCGTCGTCGATCACCAGCCACTCGACCGTCTCGAAGCCGGACACCTGGCGCGGCAGGTCGCCGAGTGTCGCCGGCAGCTGGTCGGCCTCGTTGAAACAGGGAATTTGGATGATCAGCTTCATGGCGAAATCGGTTGTCGGCGGTCGGGACACGGCCTGTGCTCTGCCCGACGGCGCGGGTGATCCGGAGGATGCGCTTGGCGCCTGCCTGCAAGGATAGGCTCTGAGGTCGATGGCCAGCGCGACCCTGTCACACCCGCGTCCGGATTCGGCGCCGCGGGGGCGTCTGCGGACGATGAGCCTTTCGAAATGGGAGCTGATCGGCCTCGCTGCGCTCTGTGGGCTGGCGCTGTTCGGATATTTCGCGTACCCGACCTATCCGACGTACGACTCCTTTTACGCGCTGCTCTGGGGCAGGGACGTTCTTCATCTGCATCTGCCCGACCTGAGGGTCTACAGAGGCCCGACCGAGCACCCTTTGGCGATTGGGTTCGGCTTCGTGTGCGCCCTGTTCGGCCAGGCCGGAGCGCGATTGATGGTTCTGGGCTCGGTCGTCTCGTTCGTGGCTGTCGTGGCGGGCATGTACAGGCTTGGCAAGCTCTGTTTCGGCCCGGTGGTCGGCCTGGTCGCGGCGTTGCTCGTGCTGAGCAGGTTCTTCGTGGAGAACCTGGCCGCGCAGGGATATCTGGACATCACCTATGTGGCGTTGATCGTGTGGGCGATCGTGTTCGAGGTCAGACAGAGGCGTTGTGGCACACCCGTGTTCGTACTGCTCGCCGCGGCCGGCCTGCTGCGGCCGGAGGCCTGGGTGCTGAGCGGCGCGTACTGGCTGTGGTGCTGCTGGCCGAATCGGGGATGCCGGCCGAACCGGGGATGCGAGCGCCAGCGAGTGTCTCCCGGCTTCGGCAGCGAGTCTCTTCCTAATCGGCCGCGGGCCGGGGTCGGGGCCGGGGTCGGCGCGGACGGTGCGTCGGGCACGAGCGGATATGGCAACGAGCATGGGGGGGTGCGCACGCGTGCGCGCACGCACGCGAATGCCACCGGCGGGATGGACAACGGCACGCGCTTGCGCTACCTCGGGCTCGCGCTGATCGCGCCGGTCATATGGGTCGCGGTGGATGCGATCGTGACGGGAGACCCCCTTTATTCGCTGCATTCGACCAGCGAACTGGCCCAGGAACTGGAACGGACGCAGGGTCTGGGCAGCGTGCTGGTGTCGGTCTGGACGTTCGGCGTGCGGATCGACAAGGTGCCGGTCCTGTTGGGCGGCCTGATCGGCGTGCCGATCGCGATCTGGCTGGCGCCGCGCAGGGTGCTGGTGCCGCTCGCGGCATTGGTCCTGCTGGCCGGCGTGTTCGTGCTGGAGGGCGCGGGCGGGGCCTCGGTCGTCGACCGCTACCTGATGGGCGCCTCGATCGTGCTGTTGCTGTTCTGCGCGGTAACGGTCGGCGGCTGGGCGATGCTGGAGCCGGGCTCTCTGTTGCGGCGCCTATGGATGGCCGGGGCAGCCGTGCTCGTGCTCTACGGCGGCGTGACGGTCGCAAACACGCTGAACCTGTCGAACCTGAGGACGACCCTGGCCTACCATGAGGACTTCCACGAGGGCTTGGCCGCCGCGCTGAACAGTCCCCGGGTGAAGGCCATTCTGAAGCGCTGCCCGCTGGTGTCGCTGCCCGACAACAAGCTGATCCCAGACGCTCGCTGGATCCTGGACAGCTCAGGCCAGAACGACATCGTGGCGCGCAGCCAGGCCCACTCCGACGCCGAGCGCGGCTCGAAGGCGCTCGAAGACAGGTTCAAAGCAGGCTCGGTCGCGGTGTTCCCGCTGGGCAGCGCGGTCTTCTTCGAGGCGATCGTCGACGTCGGCGACGACCCCAGGGTCGAGGTCCCGAGGGCCGGCTACAAACGTATATACACGAGCAAGTATTACGCCGTCTATGACAACTGCTGAGAGCCCCGCGTCCGGCGCCGCGCCCATCGCCGGACCGGCGGGGTCCGCCGCGAGTGGGGCCGGTCCCGGCGAGGAGCGCCCCGCGGCCGGCGCCGGGGAGCTGAGCCGCCGCTGGGCGTGGGCGGGCTTGGCGGCGGTGCTCGCGGGAGGCCTGGGCCTGCGTTTGTGGGGGATCGGCCAGGGCCTTCCGTACGCGTACAACGCCGACGAGGCCGACCACTTCGTGGTGCACGCGGTCGAAATGTTCGCCGAAGGGACGCTGAACCCGCACTATTTCGCGAACCCGCCGGCGTACACGTACGTCCTGCACTTCCTGTTCGCCGCTTGGCTCGGGGGCGGGGCGGCCGTAAAGCACGCCTTCGGGGCCGACCCGACCGAGGTCTACACGCTCGCCAGGGTGGCGGCGGCGGTCCTCGGCACGATCGCGCTGTGGCTCTTGTATGCGACCGGCGCCAGGCTGTTCGGGCGCGGCGTGGGATTGCTGGCGGCCGCGATCGAGGCGGTCGCGTTCCTGCCGGTCTTTTACAGCCACCTGGCGCTGAACGACGTGCCGACGCTCGCGCCGGCGACGCTTTCTTTGCTGGGCAGCGCCGGGGTCCTGAGGAGCGGGCGCCCGCGCGAATACGTGGTGGCGGGGGTCGGCTTGGGGTTGGCGTGCGCGAGCAAGTACACGGCCGGGATCGTGTTGCTGCCGTTCGCGGCGGCCGCCGCGGCGCGCTACTTGGACGCCTCGGTCGAGCTGGGCTCGGCCCGGGCGGGCAGGCGGGCGCTCGGCGGGATCGCGCTCGCGGGGGTCTCGGCGTCGGCGGCCTTTTTGATCGCGAACCCGTATGCGGCGCTCGACTATGCCGACTTCCACGCCGAACTGGCCCACCAGTCGACGCTCTCGGCCGAAGCCCAGGGCAAGCTGGGGGCGCCCAAGGGCGGCGGTTTGGAGTACTACCTGTGGACGCTGACGTGGGGCCTCGGCTGGGCGCCTGCGCTGGCGGCGCTGGGGGGCGCGCTGAGCGTCTTTGGGCGCGAGCGGGTGCTCGGCTGGCTGCTCGTGCCGGCGCCTTGCGCCTACCTGCTGTTCATGGGCCTGCAGGGCCGCTACTTCGGGCGCTGGCTGTTGCCGATCTTCCCGATCCTGTGCCTGTTGGCGGCGTTCTTCGTGGTCCAGCTGATCGTGCTCGCCCGGCGGCGGCTGGCGCGCGCGCGCGTCGCCTGGGCGGCGCCGCTCGTGGCGGCCCTGCTGGTCGCGGCTCTGCTGGCGCAGGGCCTGATCTACAGCGTGCACTCCGGCAAAGCGCTGGCCAGGGCGGACACCAGGAACATCGCGAGGGCCTGGATGGTCGCTCATATCCCGGCGGGCGCCAGGATCGTGGTCGAGCCGGTCGCGCCGGACGCGTGGGGGAGGGGTTGGAAGAAGTATCCGTCGCTGTGGTCGCACGTCTCGGCGAGCGGCAAGCTCGAACCGGGCTTCACCAAAGAAGTGGGGATCGAGGACTACGAGCGGACCCTGGCGCCGGCCCTGGTCGGCTACTACCAGCGGGCCGGCTACTGCTGGGTAATCGGCGGCTCGACCGAGTCCGGCCGCGCCTACGCCGATCCGGGCGAAGTGCCTTTGGCGATCGCTTACTACAAGGCTCTGGCCAGGGCGGGGAAGATCGTCTTCGAAGCGTCGCCGTACGCGCGCGCGCGTACGGCGGTCAAATTCAACTT
>DATJWI010000281.1:0-3031 GCA_035501375.1 Solirubrobacteraceae bacterium | reverse complement strand
ACCGGGAGCTGGAACTGGGCGACGGTGTCGATCGTAAGGGTCGCCGCCTCGACCTTGATCAGGACCGGGTCATACAGGTAGCGGTCGGCCAGAGCCCGGATCGGCGGCGGCATGGTGGCGCTGAACAGCGCGGTCTGCCGACCTGAGGGCGTCAAGGAGAGGATCCGCTCGACATCCTCCAGGAAGCCGAGGTCGAGCATCTCGTCGGCCTCGTCGAGCACCACGAAGCGGCAGTCGTGCAGGACCAGCGAATGCCTTGAGATCAGGTCGAGCACGCGCCCGACGGTGCCGACCACGACGTGACCGCCGGCCCTCAGCTGGGCCTGCTGGGTGCGGATCGGCGCGCCGCCGAAGACCGCCACGACATCCACCCCCGCGTGCGCGCCATACGCGCGCAGGGCCTGGGTCACCTGTATGCACAGCTCTCGCGTCGGGGTCAGGACCAGCGCTTGGACCTCGCGCACGTCCGGGTCGACGTACTCGACGATCGGCAGGCCGAACGCTGCCGTCTTGCCGGTGCCCGTCTGGGCCTGGCCGATAACGTCGCGGCCGGCAAGGACCGACGGGATCGCCTGCTCCTGGATCGGGCTCGGCGACTCGTAGCCGACGTCGCGCAACGCTTGCAGCGTGCGCTCGGTAAGGCCCAGCTCGGCGAACGTGGTCTCGCTCATCGGCCAGCAGCCTATCCGGCCGGGCGCCGTGTACGGTTACAAAGCTCGGCCGAGCCCGTCACGCGGCTTGTCCAAAAGTCCGGTGTTGCGCGCACGCGCGCGCGTGCGCGCCTCTCACCCCGCGCCCGGCCCACCGCTCACCCCGCGCACCCGCTCGCCCGGTCCGCGCCCCCGACACGCCAACCTCATGCCCACGGATCGAGCAGCAGCTTGCCGGTCGTGCGGCGCGAGCGCAGGTCGACATGCGCCTGGGCGGCGTCTCCAAGGGCGTAGGTCGCGCCGACGATCGCCCGCAGCTCCCCGCGCGCGACCATCGCGAGCAGGTCTGCCAGCCCCGCAACGAACAGATCCGGCCGTCGCTCGAGCACATGGAACAGGTAGAAGCCGACGATCGAGCGTGAGTGCCTGAGCAGCGACCCGGTCGAGATCCGGTTGGGCTGCTGGGATGAGATCCCGCAGACCACTATCCGCCCGAACGGCGCCAGGGCCCTGTAGGAGACCTCGAACGTGTCGCCGCCGGCCATGTCGAAGACCACGTCGACCGGATCCCCGCCGTTCGCCTCGATCAGCCGCTCGGTCAGGCCCTCGGGCGCGGGGCCGATCGCGACGTCGGCCCCCAAGCCGAGGGCCAGCTCGCGCCGGTCCAGGCTCGAAGCCGTGGCGATCACTCGGCCGGCGCCGAGGGCGTGGCCCAGCTGGACCGCCAGTGAGCCGACGCCGCCGGCGGCCGAGTGCACGACCACGCTCTCTCTATCGGCCACCCTGGCCGCCGTTCGGTACAGGTGCCAGGCGGTCGTGCCTTGAACCACGAGCGCCAGGGCGGTCTCGTCGTCGACCTCGTCGGGGATCGGGAAGGCGTGGGCGGCTGGAGCGGTCGCGTACTGGGCATAGCCGCCGGTGCCTGTCAACGCCACCACGCGCATGCCCTCGCGCAGCTCGCCCGCGGCGTGGGCCGACTTCGCCGGCCTGGCGCCTGCCGGCCCGCTCAACCCAACTCTCGCCCCGACCGGCGCCCGGACGATCGTGCCGGTCACCTCTCCCCCGGGCACGAGCGGCAGCGCGGCCTTGCGCACGTAGGAGTCGGTGCGGGTATGGGTGTCGGCGAAGTTGACACCGGCCAAGGCGACTTCGATCAGGACCTCGTCGGGGCCGGGCTCGGGCACCGCCAGATCGGTCGGCCGCAGGACCTCCGGCCCCCCGAACTCGGTCATCTGGATCGCTCGCATCGAGGCGGACGGCATCGCCGCGCAGGCTATAGGGTGCGCGGCCATGGCAATCACGGTGGTCGGCTCGATCGCATACGACTCTGTCAAGACGCCGTTCGGCGAGCGCGAGCGCATGCTGGGCGGGACGGCCGTGCACTTCTCGCTCGCCTCCTCGTTCTTCAGCGACGTGCACGTGGTCGGGCCGGTCGGCGAGGACTGGGGCGAGTCCGAGATGGCGACGCTCGCCAGGCCCGGTGTGCACACGAACGATGTCGAGCGGGTCGCCGGCGGCAAGACCTTCTTCTGGAGGGGCCACTACGACTACGACCTCAACACGGCCCATACCGACGACACCCAGCTCGGGGTGTTCGCCGAGTTCGAGCCCAAGCTCTCGGAGGGCTCGCGCGCGTGCGAGGTGCTGTTCCTGGCCAACATCCAGCCGGAGCTGCAGCTAAGGGTACGCGAGCAGTGCGACCAGGCCAAGTTCGTGGCCCTGGACTCGATGAACCTGTGGATCGACACCGCCAGAGACGCGCTCGTGAAGGCGATCGGGACGGTCGACTGCCTATTGCTCAACGACGCCGAGCTGAGGATGCTGACCGGCGAGCCGAACCTGGTCAGGGCCGCCAGAACCGTGCTGTCGTGGAGCCCGCCGCACCCGCGCGCGATCGTGGCCAAGCAGGGCGAGTACGGCGCGACCTTGATCACCGAGAACGGCTTCTTCTCGCTGCCCGCATACCCCCTGGAGACGGTGCTCGACCCGACCGGCGCCGGCGACACGTTCGCCGGCGGTTTCGTCGGCACGATCGCAGCGCACGGCGGCCAGATCGACGAGGAGATCCTGCGCAGCGCGATGGCCCACGGCACGGCCCTCGCGTCGTTCAACGTCGAACGGTTCGGGACCGAGCGGGTCGCGGAGCTGAGGCACGAGGAGATCGAAGGCCGGATCGAGGAGCTGCGCGAGATCACGCGCTTCAGCGGCGCCCCACTGCCCGCGCGCGGATAGGGTTCCCGTTTCGCCAGCCGCTACGGTGAGAGCGATCAGCGACGGGAGAGTCAGCCGGGCATGAGCAAGAACACACTGACGGTGACCGACAACCGCACGGGCCAGACCTACGAGCTGCCCGTCGCCGACGGAACGGTGCGGGCCATGGA
>DATJWI010000280.1:0-6604 GCA_035501375.1 Solirubrobacteraceae bacterium | reverse complement strand
ATCCCCATGTAGTCGGCGGTCGCCCGATCCATGCCGTCCGCCGCGCCCCTCATCCCCCTGTAGATGTTGCCGGCGCCCACAACGATCCCGACCTGCACCCCCCGCTCGCGCACTTCGCCGACCTGTCTCGCAACAGCCGCCACACGCTCGGGATCGGTGCCGTACTCCAAGCGCCCCATCAGGGCCTCGCCAGAGAGCTTCAGCAAGATGCGTTCGAACGCCGGGCCGGCCATTGTCGAGCAGAGCCTATCCGCTCATCAGCACATGCCCGCGCGCGGGCGGTCCGACAGAGCTACTGGCCTACGGCGAAACGCACAAAACGCCGGATCACGACGTTCTCGCCGGTCGTGGCGGTCAGCTCGTCGCGCAGCTGCTGCACGGTCTTGCCCTCGAACTTCGGGTTATGCATCTCCTGCTCAAGAAGCACGATCGTCTCGTACCAAGCGTTCAGCTTGCCCTCGACGATCCGCTCGCGCACGTTCTCGGGCTTGTCTACGGCCTCCTGCTCGTAGACCTTGGCCTCTGCGTCGCGCTCCTGCGACGGCACGTCCTCGCGGCTGACGTACTTGACTGTCGGGGTCGCCGCGATCTGCATCGCTACGTCCTTCGCGAAGCCCACGAAGTCCTCGTTGGTGGCCACGAAGTCGGTGTTGCAGTCGACCTCGATCAACACGCCGACCTTCGCTCCGGCGTGGATATAGGCCTGAACCGTGCCCTCGGTGGCCACGCGTTCTCCGAGATCCTGGATCTTCTTGCCCTGCTTGATCCTCAAGATCTCGATCGCCTGCTCGATATCGCCGCTCGCCTCCGACAGCGCCTTCTTGCAATCCATCATCCCCGCGCCCGTGCGGTCACGCAGAGCCTTCACATCCTTGGCTGAGATCTCGACCGCGCTCACGCTTGCGCCTCCTCGTTCGCAGCCGCCTCGACGGGCTCGGCCGGCGCGTCAGGCTTCGGCGCGGCCTCGGCCGATACCTCAGGGGCAGGCGCCTCCGACTCCGGCCCAGTCTCGGTCGCAGCCACGGACGAAGCGGTCGCGGGCTCTGACGCCGGCGCGGTGGCGGGCTCGACGTCAGGCGACTCGGGAGCGGCTTCAGCGGCAGCCCCGTTCGCCTCCGTGGTGTCCGCGCCCGGATTGGGCTGGGCCTGGGCGGCCTCCGGCTGAGTCGCCTGCTGGGCCTCGGTGTTCTGTGCCTGGGCTGCCTGCTGCGCCTGAGCGGCCGCGGCCTGGGCGGCAGCCTTTGCCGCCTCGGCTGCCTGACGCTCGGCCGCCTCCCTGGCCGCCTGTTCCTCGGCTTCGCGCTTGGCCTGTTCTTCGGCCTCGCGCTTTGCCTGTTCTTCGGCTTGGCGCTTGGCTCTGGCCTCGGCCTCCAACCTTGCGCGCTCTTCTGCTTCCTGACGCGCTCGCTCCTCCTCGGCTCTGAACACGGAGTGACCTTCGGCGACCACCTGGCCGATCGCCTGGGTGATCAAGGCGCAGGAGCGCATCGCGTCGTCGTTGCCTGGGATCACGAAGTCGATCCCGTCGGGGTCGCAGTTGGTGTCGACCAGGCCGATGATAGGTATGCGCAGCCTCTGGGCCTCACGCACGGCGATCGTCTCGGTTTTGAGGTCGATCACGAACATCGCGTTCGGCACACGCTGCATGTTCTTGACGCCGCCCAGGTTCGCCCGCAGCTTGATCAGGTCGGCCTGCGCAGCCATGCGCTCGCGGGTCGGCAGCAACGCCAACTGGCCCTCGGCCTCGTAGCGTTCGAGGTCGTGCAATCGCCGGATGCGCTGGTTGATCGTCTGGAAGTTCGTCAACAGGCCGCCCAGCCAGCGATGGTTGACGTAAGGCATGCCGGCGGATTCGGCGACGTCCTTGATCGTCTCGCGCGCCTGCTTCTTGGTGCCGACGAACAGGACGGTGCCGCCACGGTGCGCCAGCGTGCCGGCGAACTCCTGGGCCGCATTCAGCAGCTCGGAGGTCTTGAGCAGATCGATGATGTAGATGCCGGCGCGCTCGCCATGGATGAAGCGCCTCATCTTCGGGTTCCAGCGGCGCGTCTGGTGGCCGAAGTGAACGCCGGCCTCCAGCAGCTCCGCGATTCCTACCTCAGCCTGGGCCACGGTTCTCGATACTCCCTTGTGTTCGCTTGTTGAATGTGCCGCCGCCCGGTCGCCGCGGACCCGGAGCATGCCCGTGCTGGGCGCCCTCCGGGCAGGGCCGCGATCGATGGTTTCCGCGCGGGTCGTAAGTTCGATAAAGAGCCTGTCAGGATAGCTGTTCGGCGCGGCGTAGCGCCGCCCGCAGGTCCGCGGGCAACGGCGAGACGAACTCGAAGGGCTCGCCCGTGAACGGATGTTCCAGCGACAGCCTCGCGGCGTGCAGGAACTGGCGCTCCAGCCCAAGCTCCTCGTCCGTCCCGCCGCGTCGACCATAGGCCGGATCGCCGACGACCGGATAGCCGATCGCCTGCAGGTGGACCCTGATCTGGTGCGTGCGCCCGGTGTCCAGACGCAGTCTCAGCAACGTGTACGGGCCCAGGGCGCGCTCGGTCGTGAAGTGGGTCCTGGCCTCGCGCGGGTGCGATCCGTCGACCGCCATGCGCGTCCGCTCGCGCCGGTCTCTGCCGATCGGAGCCTCGATCGTGCCCGTCTTCGCAGGCGGCCTGCCATGTACGAGCGCCAGGTACTCTCTGGTGACGCGCCGCTGCGCGAGCGCGCGCTGCAGCCGTCCGTGCGCCTCCTCCGAGCGGGCGACCAGAAGCAGGCCCGAGGTGTCGCGGTCCAGTCGGTGCACGATGCCGGCGCGCTCTGAGTCCGGCCCCCCGGCCGCCACGGGCGCGAGCAGCTGGCTGAGCGTGCCCTCGCGATGACCGCGGGCCGGGTGGGTGACCAGACCAGCAGGCTTGTCCACCACGAGCATGTGTCTGTCTTCGTAGACGATCTCGAATTGCTCGGTCATCGCGAACGTGCCCGCGGCGACTCGATCGCGATCAGCAGCATGACCACCCCTGCCACGATCGACACGTCGGCCAGGTTGAACGGCGGCCAGCCCAGCGGCAACTGCACGAAGTCGACGACCGAGCCCTGACTGAGCCTGTCGATCAGGTTGCCGAGCGCGCCGCCCAACAGCAGGCCGGTCGGCAGCCAGAGCAGAGGCCGCCCCGAATGAGCCACGAAATACGCGACCAGCCCGATCAGCGCCAAACCTACGACGATCGTCACCAGCAGCTGATCCTTGGCGGCCAGTCCGAATGCGACGCCGTGGTTGCGCGTGTGCACCAGCTGGATGCCCGGCAAGAACTTGACCTGTTCGCCGACTGCGATGTCGTGCCCGACGATCCGCTTGCTCGCCTGGTCGAACGCCAGCACCGCCGTCAGCACAAGCGTCGCCTTGAGGTACGCGCTCGAAAGGAGTCTGCGCACCGTCTCGGGCCCCATCCGTCCGCCGGCGATCAGCCGTGGATGAGCCCTTGGATCACGATCGAGTTGACGAGCTCCAGCACGACGATCGCCACGATCGGACTGAAGTCGAAGCCGCCGAAGCTCGGCAGCACACGCCTGAAGATCTTCAAAAACGGTTCGCATACATCCCTCAAGAAGCCGAGCACCGCGTCGCTCGCTCTCGAGTACGGTGGCCTCAAGCCGGCCGCGAACAGGAGCTGCACGACGATGAAGCAGATGATCAGCAGCACGTACACGTACACGACCGTCGACAGATAGCCCGCCACCTCGGTCCTCGCGCTGGCCTCGATCATCGCGTGCTCGTTCGGGCCTGCTCCAGCACGGCGTCCAAGGCGTCGCTGAACGCCGCCCGCAAACCTCCGCGCTCGAGCGCGTCCAGCCCCTTCGCCGTCACGCCGCCCGGGGAGGTCACCTCGCGCCTGACCGCCTGCGTGTCGTTCCCGCGCCTGGCCAACAGCGCAGCCGTGCCCGCCAAGGTCTGAACGACCAGCTCGGCGCCCTGGCTGGCGGGGATGCCCCTGCGCACACCCGCGTCGATCTGGGCCTCGGCCACGAGCGCAACGTACGCCGGCCCGCACGACATCAATCCCATCGCCACGTCGACCAGTCCGTCCGGCAGCTCCACGAGCGTCCCCAGCTCGGCGAACAGCTCTTTTACCTTTCCGTCCATCTCGGCGCCGCCCGAGCCGTTCTCGTCGCCGGCCTGCACGACCGCACCCTGCCTGACCTCGACCGGCAGCGACGGAATCAACCTGTAGACCGGCCTATCTGGATATGTCTCCCGCAGCGCTTTCAGCGGCGTTGCTGCCAGGATCGAAGCCACCGCGCGCGCGTGTGGCGCCACTTCGGCGGCCACCTCCTTCAGCTGGGCCGGCTTGTGGCAGAGCACGACCAGGTCCGCTCTTTCCGCGACCTCTCTGTTGCTCTGAAGCGCCTGTCCACCGACCTCGCCCACCAGCGCCACCGCACGCTCGGCGACCGGGTCCGAGCACAGCACCGGACGCCCCCAGCCGCGTGCGAGCGCCCTGGCCATGTTGCCTGAGCCGATCAGTCCTACGTTCATATTTGGCCCACGCTACCGGGACGTGTCAAGACTGGTTGAAAAAGCCCTTCTCGATCAGGCGCGCGCGCTCCTCGGCCGAGATCTCGACGTTGCGGGGCGTCAGCATGAACACCTTGTCGGCGATCCGCTGCATGCCGCCATCGAGCGCGTATGTCAGGCCGGACGCGAAATCGATCAGCCGCTTGGACAGATCCGTTTCCGAGGACTGCAGGTTCAGGATCACGGGGATCGAGTCCTTGAACTTGTCGGCTATCTGCTGGGCGTCGTTGAACGACTTCGGCACCACCAGGTGCACCCTCACTTCGCCATTGCCGCTGGCGCGCCTGGCTCCGACCGACTTCAGGACGGTGGCCGAGGAAGAGCGTCCCCGCTGAGCGCCTTCGGGCCGGTCGTCTTCGGCGAAGATGTCGTCGAACTCGTCGCGGCGCCTGCGCAGCCTGCGCACGTTCGGGCGCTCTCTGTAGCGCTCTTCGACGTCAGATTCGGGGAGGGCTCCCAAATCCTCGTCGTAATCCTCGTGGTACTCCTCGGCCAGGCCGAAGTACACGAGCGCGCGATGCCAAGAATCTCGAAATGCCATGTTCGTTCAGATCAGCTTTCGCCCGGTTGCCAGATTTCCCTGCTAATCCTAATCCTCGGTCCGGTCCCCGTCCGGGTCGTTGGGAACGGTCCCAGGTCGCGCCGTAGGTCGCGCCACCGTGCGGATCCAGGTCGCACCGTCCAGATCAACGATACAGCTTCGTGCCTATTCGCACGATTGTCGCACCCTCCTGGACCGCTACCTCGAAGTCCTGAGATGTTCCCATCGACAGGCGTTCGAGCCCGCGCGCGTCGGCCAGTTCGCGAAGCTTCGCGAACCAGTGCCTGCTGTCCTCTGGATCGTGGGCGAGCGGGGGCATGCACATCAAACCGGCGACCTCGACCGGCGCGCGCTCGATGAACGAGTCCAAAACGTTCGCCTCGATGCCTGCCTTGCCCGGCTCGCCGGCCACGTTGACCTCGATCAAGATCTTCATCCCGAGCCTGGCAAGCCCGCGGCAACGCTCCAGCTCGCGCAGCGCCGACTCGCTGGCGACCGAGTGGATCAGGCGAACGTGCGGCACGATCGCGCGCACCTTCCTGGACTGCAACGCGCCGATGAAGTCCCACTCGAACAGGTCGCCATGAGCCGCCACCTTGCTCGCCAGATCCTGCGCCCTGTTCTCACCCACCAGTCGCACGCCGGCGGCTGCCAGCGCCGGCAGGTCTTCGGTGCTCACGTACTTCGTGGCCGCCAGCAGTTCGACCTCGCCCGGGTCGCGGCCGGCAACAGCCGCCGCCTGGGCGATCCGCTCGGTCAGCTCGACCAGGTTGGCCCTGACCCTGTCCGGGTCCTCGACTCGGACCTGCTCAACCAAGGAATTCTCCGGCAAGCCAGGCGATAGCAGCCTGGCGTCCCGCCGCCGAGCCTTCGCGCCGGTACGAGAAGAAGCGCTCGTCGCAGATCGTGCACAGGTCGACGTCGTGCACGTCACCGACCCCCGCCGCCGTCAGCCGCTCGCGCGCGATCGCCTTCAGGTCGATGTGCCGACCGTCGCGATGGGCATCCCCGAAGGCCGCGTGCACCTCTTCGCCGACCTCATAACAACAGGGTCCGGCACCGGGGCCGACGATCGCCGCGATCTCCTGATCGCCGCCGCGGCCGGCGGCACCCTCGCCGGCACGGTCGTAGCTGGCGCTCCCGGCGCCGCCGGCATCCGCCTGGAGCCGTAGGAGCGCGCGCACGCCCTCCTCGACCACGCCGGCCGCCAGCCCGCGCCAGCCGGCGTGCACGACAGCGACGCCGTGCTCGCTGCCGATCGCCACCGGCAGGCAGTCGGCCGCCAGGACCATCACGCCAATGCCGGGCACACAGGTCGCGTGACCGTCGGTCTCGGCCAGAACGCCGTCGGCTGCGGCCGGCGACCGTGCGGGCGCGCAGCCGAGCTCATCCGACGGATACGCCTCCATGTCGGACTCAGTGCGGATGCTCAAGACGGTCGTGCCGTGTACCTGATAGCCGCGTACCAAACTCTTTAGACCGTGCCGCGCGCGCGTACACGCGCGCGC
>DATJWI010000279.1:0-2740 GCA_035501375.1 Solirubrobacteraceae bacterium | reverse complement strand
GCCCATGCCGCCGGCGCCGAGCCGCTCGAGCAGCAGGTAGCGCCCCTCGCGCAACATCGTTCCGGCGCGAAGGCTCTCGTCTGCTAGAGGCCGGGTCCGCGGGCGTACGCGCCGCGCCACCCCAGGGCCGGCTGGTCCCGTCGGTCCCGTCTCGACTGTGGCCGCAGGCGTGGACACGCGGTCCTGGACGAGGGTTTCGAGCGAGTCCACCGGGTGGCGCGTTCGCCGGCCGTAGGCGCCATCCCTGCAAGAAACTAGAGGAAAGAGCGGGTTGAGCGAGAAGTTGCAAGATCACGGCCGTTGGAGCGGACAGTCATACTTGTGCACTTCCGGTGAACGAGTACCTGTACAGGAGCCCATAGACCGTGTCGTTTTTCGATGACGGTGACGACACTGCGCCTCGCCCGGCGGCAGCCCGGCCGCCGCGCGCGCGCCCGAGCGCCGGGGCGCCGCCATCGAGCTCGCGACCGCGCAGCCCGAGGCCAGCGGGCGGCGGCGGACCTCGCGACGAGCACGCCGTGATGATGCGCCGGCGCTTCGCCGCGGGCGCCGGGGTCGTGCTGCTGATCGTGATCGTCTTGATCGTCAACGGCTGCCTAAAAAGCCAGCAGACGCAGGCGCTCCAGGAATACGCCCATGACGTGAGCACGATCGCCACGGAATCCGAACAGCAGGTATCTCATCCTCTGTTCGTCGCGCTGTCAGGCGCCAGCTCCAAGTCGGCGCTCGATGTCGAGGAGCAGGTCGACCAGTTGCACCTGGAAGCCCAGAAACAGGCGACCCAGGCCAAGGGTCTGAGCGTCCCCGGCGAAATGAGCTCGCCCCAGCGCAACCTGCTCCTGGCGTTGGATCTGCGCGCCGAAGGGCTCGAAAAGGTCGCCGGTCAGCTGCGTACCGCGCTCGGCGGCCAGGCCAAGCAGGCGAACACGTACATCGCCGGCGATATGGAGAACTTCCTGGCTTCCGACGTGGTCTACTCGCAACGGGTCGTGCCGCTGATCGAAGAAACCCTGAAATCGGCCGGTGTCTCGGGTCAGACGGTCGCCGACTCCCACTTCCTGCCGAACGTCGGCTGGCTGGACGCGAACACCGTGCAGTCGCGGATCACCGGCGAATCCGCGAACGCCGCGGGCGAACCGGTCACCGGCAACCACGGCAGCGCCCTGAAGACGGTCAGCGTCGGCACGACCGCGCTGGAACCGGAACCGGCGCTGAACCACATCAGCGCCAGCGGCAACACCACGTTCACGGTCGGCGTCGAAAACTCGGGCGAATCTTCGCAGCGAAACGTCAAGGTCGACGTGACGGTGACCGTCGGCGGCAAGAAGCTGACGGCGTCGAGCGTGCTCGAAAGGACAGAACCGGGCAAGACCGTCAACGCCGAAGTGGCCGTCACCGGCGTACCCGCCGGGCAGGCGGCGAAAGTCGAAGTGAACATCGAGGGCGTCCCCGGCGAGAACGACCTCGAAAACAACAAGGCCACGTTCCTGGCGATCTTCGGCGGTTAGCGCTCCGAGGCTGGTCGCGGCGAGCGCGGCCCGCACGCGCTGCCCGCTCGGCGCGGCGCTCGTGGCGTCGACGCCCGGCGGGCGCCGACTCGCGACCGCCTGGTATCGGGCCTCGCCAGGAGATCGGGCAAGGCCGCTAACTTGTGGCGAAGGATGAGCGCCACGATCACCGACACCCAGGGCATCGTCGCGATGGCTGCCGCCGCGGTCGCCCTGCTCGCGCTGATCGCCTGCGGCGCCCTGGCGTTGAGCGTGCGCCGGCTGAAGCGCTCTCAGCGGCTGGTCTTGGGCGACGGAGACCAGCGCGACGTGATCGCCCATGCCGCGGACCTGCAGGACGCGTTCGAGGCGCTCCGCGACTACGTCGAAGGGGTGGCCGTCAGGCTCGACGGGCGCCTGCAGGGAGCGGAGACGGCCCTGCGCGGCACGATCGCGCACCGCTCGCTGGTTCGCTACGACGCGTACAACGAGTTCTCCGGTCAGCAGTCGATGTCGATCGCGCTGCTCGACGACGAGCGCTCCGGGATCGTGCTCTCGTGCATACATCACCGCGACCAGGCCCGGGTCTACGCCAAGCAGGTACACGGCGGTCGCGGCGAGCTCGAGCTTTCGCCCGAGGAGGCCGAGGCCGTGCGCTTGGCGAGCAGTCCCGCCAGGACCGCGGCCTCCTCGGGCGCCGACGTCACCGGACAGCGCGTAGGTTGAGGAGCCCGCCGTGGGAAGAGACGCCGGCGTGGAGCCAGCCGTAGAGGGAGCCGCCGGCGTGGAGGCGGGCGTAGAGGGAGCCGCCGGCGTGGAGGCGGGCGGCGGAAGAGCCGGAGGCGCCGCGCGAGCGCGTGTCGGTTACTTGGGTCCTGAAGGAACGTTCACCGAGGAGGCTCTGCTGAACAGCGCCGTGCCCGACGCCGTCGAACCTGTCGCAATGCCGACGATCTACGACGCCGCCCTGGCCCTCAGACGAGGGGAGCTGGACTGGGTGGTCGCCCCGATCGAGAACTCGCTCGACGGGTCGATCAGCGTGACACTCGACCTGCTGGCCGGAGCCGGGGGACACTCGCCTTCGGCCAACATCCCCGGTCCGGCCGGAGCCGGGGGACACTCGCCTTCGACCGATTCGGGTGACACTCGCTTTGCTCCCATCCCCGAATCGGCCAACATCCCCGTTCCGGCCGGAGCCGGGGGACACTCGCCTTCGGCTCACATCCCCGTTCCGGCCAGCGAGGAGGAGGGCA
>DATJWI010000278.1:0-10342 GCA_035501375.1 Solirubrobacteraceae bacterium | reverse complement strand
GTTCTTGACCATCGAGTAGACCGCCCAGCTGAGCGGCTCCAGGTCCTCGGCCTCAGGCTCGCGGCCGGCGATCATCCCGGAGGCGTAGACGGCCAAAGAGATATAGATCGAGAAGACCACGCCGAACAGCTGCTCGGCGCCGGCGACCTGCCAGGGCGGATCGACCTCTTCGACCACGTGGCCGAGCGAGCGCAACAGACCGGCCGCGTCCTCGACTGCCTGCGCGGAGAGGGAATCGACGGCGGCGTCGGGCACCGGCGGCAGCGTCGTGACCGCGATCCGCAGCCTGCCCGGCTTACGCTCGGCGGCGACCGCGAACGGCTCTGCCGGAGGCGGCGCCCAGGTCGCGTCGCCTGGCTCATAGCCGGCCAGGACGTCGAGGATCGCGGCCGTGTCTGCGACCGTCCGCGTGAGCACGCCGTCGCACTCGATCGGCGAGTCGCCGAGGACCGGCGCCAAGGAGACCCGGCCGCGCGCCGGCTTCAGGCCGACCAGGCCGCAGCAGGCCGCCGGGATCCGGATCGAGCCGCCGCCGTCGTTGCCGTGGGCGACCGGCACCATGCCGGCGGCGACCGCCGCCGCCGCTCCGCCGGAGGAGCCGCCGGGCGTCCTTTCGAGGTCCCATGGGTTCCTCGTGGGCCCGAAGATCTTGGCCTCGGTCGTCGGCAGGATGCCGTACTCGGGCAGGGTCGTGGTGCCGACGATCACGAAGCCGGCTCCCCGCAGGCGCCTGGTCACGTTGTGGTCATGGTCGGCCACGTACTCCTTCATCAGCTCGCAGCCGTTGGTCAAGCGCAGGCCGGCCACGGCCCGGTTGTTCTTGATCGCGATCGGCACCCCCGCGAACGGGCGCTCGTCGCCGGCACCGATATCGTCGGCCGCCGCCAACGCCCTTTCGGCGTCGACATCGACGAAGGCGTTCAGCTCAGGGTTCAGCTCCTCGATCCGCGCCAGCGAGACTTCGGTCAGCTCGCGTGGTGAGATCTCGCCCCTGCGCACCAAGCCGGCAAGCTCGATTGCCGGCCTGAACATCAGATCGCTGTCTGCCATCCACTCCTCCTTATCGCCTCCTCAACCGAGACCAGTCATCATATGGGCCTGCCCACCGATCGTAGTTCGGAGGGGGCCTCCGATCGGCCAGCAGCGGGCGGCCCGCCCAGAAGGCGGCGATCCGTCAAGCGACGAACCAGAAAGCGAGTTTCAATGAGCGCCGTACAGACAGCAGAGCCGGAGGTCCAGTCAGGCCTCGAGGGCGTCGTCGCCTTCGCGACCGAGATCGCCGAGCCAGACCGGGCGGGCGGCGCTTTGCGCTACCGCGGCGTCGACATCGAGGAGCTGGTCGGCAGAGTCCCCTACGAGCAGGTCTGGGGCCTGTTGGTCGACGGCCGTTTCAAACCGGGACTGCCGCCCGCCGAACCGCACGCCTTGACCGTCAGGTCGGGCGACCATCGTGTCGACGTGCAGTCGGCCCTGGCGATGCTGGCCCCGGAGTGGGGCTTCGGCCAGCTGATCGACATCTCCGACGAGGAGGCCAGGGACAACCTCGCAAGGGCGTCGGTGATGGCGCTCTCGTTCGTGGCCCAGTCCGCGCGTGAGGCCGGCCAGCCGCCGGTGCCCCAGGATGAGATCGACCAGGGCGCGACGATCCCCGAGCGGTTCTTGATCAGGTGGCGCGGCGAGGCGAACCCGGACCACGCCAAGGCGATCGATGCCTACTGGATCTCGGCCGCCGAGCACGGCATGAACGCTTCGACGTTCACAGCCCGGGTCGTCGCATCCACCGGCGCAGACATCGCTGCCGCGCTATCGGCCGCGGTCGGCGCCCTGTCGGGCCCCCTGCATGGCGGCGCGCCGTCCAGGGTCCTGAAGATGCTCGAAGAAGTCGAACAGACCGGCGACGCCGAGCGCTGGGTCTCAGACGCCCTTGACAGAGGCGAGCGCCTGATGGGCTTCGGGCACAGGGTCTACCGCGCCGAAGACCCCAGGGCCAGGGTCCTGAGGCGGACCTGTCGGGAACTGGGCTCACCCAGATTCGAGGCCGCCGAGGCCCTGGAGACGGCCGCGCTCGCAGAGCTGCAGGCGCGCCGGCCCGACCGGGTCCTGGCGACCAACGTCGAGTTCTGGTCGGCCGTCGTCCTTGACCTCGCCGAGGTGCCGCCGGACCTGTTCACGCCGATGTTCACGTGCGCCAGGGTCGCCGGATGGTCGGCCCACATCCTCGAGCAAAAGCGCGAGGCCAAGCTGATCAGGCCGACCGCCAAGTACGTCGGCAAGAGTCCCCGCCCGGCGGCGGCCGTCGAAGGGTAGGGCGACGGCCGTAGCTCGCGTTTCCTAGAAACAATCGTCCGAATCGCTGGCGGCCAGGCTCGCCGGCATGTAACTTGGCCTCCAGCGAACGAGCCGTTTACGGTCCAGCAGGGGGTGCCGTATGAGACGATTTTTCAAAAAGATGCCGTGTATGGCGATGATGGTCGTGGTACTGACCGCGGTGGGCTGTGGCAGCTCGTCGTCGCCTTCTGGCTCGAGCTCCTCCTCGTCACCTTCCCCATCCGCGCAGGTCGCAAGCATCAATCGCTCCTCGAACACACAGGCCGGCACCAAGAAACATCCCGAATCGGCGCTCGAAAAGACCGCTAGGCGGGGAGAAGCCGAAGCCGCCGGGAAGCTAGTGCCGAAAGAAGGCTCAGCCCTGTTCACCCTGCATGTCTCGAGTCCAGTGCTGACGGACAAAGAGCACGCCATCCCCGACACCTATACATGCGACGGGGCCGGCATCTCGCCGCCGCTGCATTGGGGCAATATACCTCGCGGCGCAGCCGAACTGGCGCTGTTCGTGGCCAGCCTCAACCCGAGTTCGCCGGGGGGTGGCGGCGAGTCATTCTCCTGGGCTGTGGCCGGCCTGCGGCCAACGCTCAAAGGTCTCTCGGCCGGCACGCTACCTCCCGGCGCAATCGTCGGACGCAACAGTTCCGGCCTGAGCAGTTACACGGTCTGCCCCCAGAAGGGGAGCGGTGTTCAGCCATACATTATTGTTCTGTATGCCTTGCGGCATCACTTGGCGACAAGGCACGGCTTCTCAGCGCAGTCATTTATCAAACGGGTTGAAAAAGCAAGCATCTACAAGGGCGGCCTCGGCTTTACCTACACGCGTAAGTGAGCTCGCAGACCTTGCAGGGCGCGGACCAACGCCGGTAGAAGGTCGCGGACCGGGAGCGCAACGCCGTAAGAACGACGGCGGCCCACTAACCCAATGATCGAGCAACGACGCGCTCACGCCGTCCGTACCCCCAGCGGCCAAATCGCGACGACGGCCTTCGCATCGCTCCCGCAAGCGAACAGCCGGGGATTGCGCTGGCCGACGGCCTCGCTCTGGAGGGCCCTTGCGATCGTCTCGTCGAGCTCGCACACCCGGCGCCCGTAAAGGCTCGAGGCCGCCGCCGTCGCTGCGCGTCTGATCGGACGCATCCGGGCTCGGCGATCGAGCACGTAAGCCCTAGAAACAATCTCGCGAAATCGCTGGCGGTTCAGGTGGCTCGCGTGTAGCTTGACCTCCAGCGTTTGACGGGTTCGATTCGAGCGAAGGATATTCATAATGAAACTGTTCAGAATAGTGCCGAGCGGAGTGCTGATCCTGGGGCTGGCGATCGCGGGGTGCGGAGGCTCGGGCTCCTCGGCATCGTCCGCAACGCAGTCCGCGAGCATCGTCGCGCCCTCCTCGAACACACAGACATCCAAGAGCTCGGCCTCCGAAGGAGCGGCCAAGGGGTCCACGACCCAAGCCAAGTCCGAAACAGCGGCCGCAAAGGCCCACACCAGTTCTCCCTCGTTCGCACTCACTGTTTCGAGCCCGGCGCTGAAGAAAAGCGTTCTCTCCCGTCGCTACACGTGCGACGGAGCCGACACCTCGATACCGCTGCGGTGGAAGACCGTACCTCATGGCATAAAGGAACTCGTCCTCTTCGTGGTCAACCTCAAACCGAACTCGTTGGGTACGGGCGAATCTTATTCCTGGGTGGTCGCCGGCCTGCAACCTACGCTCAAAGGCATCGCCGCCGGCAAGGTTCCAGCCGGCGCCGTGGTCGGCCGCAACAGCGCCGGCCAGAGCCGCTACTCACTGTGTCCCGCCAAGGGAAGCGGCGTGCAGCACTACGCGGCCATGTTGTTCGGACTGTCACATCCGGTGGCGACGAAGCCGGGCTTTGCGGCCTCCACCCTCATCAAGACAATGGAAAAAATGGCCTTGTACAGCGGCGGCGTCGGGTTCACCTACACGCGCAAGTAAGAGCCCGCACCGTCGCGCCCCGCCACGTCGCGCTCCGGCGCGTCGCCGTCGCAAGCGAACAGCCACGGATTGCGCTGGCCGATGACATCGCCCCGGAAGCGCTTGGACCCGCCGTAGACGACCCAGGTCGTGTCGACGGCGCCGTAGACCTCCATGACCCGCAGCCTATCCGGGTGTTCGCGGGCGTAGTGAAGATGGGTGAGACCGGCGTCGTAGGCTCCGGCCAGCAGGTTGCGGCCGATCACGGGCTTTGAAGGCTGATCGACGATTTCGGGCCAGCCCGAGAGGTCGAGGTAGCCGCGCGTGGCAGACACGATGCCGAGACTCTTCGGATCGGCGACGTCGTTGCGCACGAGCAGGGCCAGCTCCTTGGTCGGATACAGGAAGGTGTCGATGACGAAGACCTCCGTATGAAAGCGCTCGGTTACGAGATGGACCTGAACATGAGCCGAGCACTGCACCAGGAACGTGTCCGGGCTACGCCTTACCCGCTCGATCGCTCCGAGCAGATCTTCGACGAGAACGACCTCGTAAGAGTCGATCCCCTGGAACCGGAGATAGTGACGAAGCGCGTTTTCGTGGCAGGTGCCGGCGGGCCCGAGGGTGATGAACGTGGGCGGCATCAGGCTGCCTGGTCCCCCGTCCCGGCAGCCGCCATCAGCTCATCCTCCATCTTGCAGGTGGCGCCGATCAGGAGCTCGAACAGGGAGCCTGTGAAGTCTGCGGGCAGGTCCAGATCGGCGCCCCTGGCAAGGTAGCGCCCACGCACCTGCTCGACCCGGCTAGGCTGCATCATCGGGATCCCGTGCTCCCTCTTGAAGAAAGCAATTTGCCGGCAGATCTCGAACCGCTCGCCCAGCGCCTTGGCGATCGTCTCGTCGAGCTCGTCCAGACGGCGCCTGTAAGGCTCGAGGCCGTCGCCGTCGCTCATCCGACCTCGCCTCCCTCGAGCAGGCCCGCGACGAAGGCGCGGCCGCAATCGGCCAGGGACCCGAGCGCGTAGCCACCCTCCTGGACTATGCACACAGGTCGGCCCGTCTGAGCAAGCAAGCGCCCGATCCGGGCGAACTCGATCGCGCTGAAGTCCCAGCAGCCGTGCGGATCGCCCTCGAGGAGGTCGTAGCCGAGCGAGAGCACGATCGCATCGGCGTCCTCGGCGAGCTCACCGGTAACGCCGGCCAGCGCCTCGATATAGGCGTCGGGCGCGGGTGGGTCGCGGAAGGCGATCAAGTGCTCGCGCTCGCTCTGCGGGCACACGCGCTCCCACGGCAGGTTGGCTCCGGTGGCGCCGTGCAGCGAGTAGAGCGTTATCGCGTCCATGTGCGCCACGATCGCGCTCGTGCCGTTCGGGTAGTGCAGGTCGAGGTCCAAGATCCCGACCCTTGCGATATCGCCCGCGCGCAGTGTGTGGGCGGCGGCGGCGGCGTTGTTGAGATAGCAGTAGCCGCCCAGCCAGTCCGGGCCGGCGTGATGGCCGGGTGGCCGGCAGAGCGCATAGGCGTAGCGAGCCCCGGCCAGCACCCGACGCGCCGCCGCTATCGCCACTCCAACGGCCTCGTAGGCGCTTGCGACAGCCGCCGCATGGACAGGGGTGTCGGGCTCCAAACCCGGCTGGGCCAGCTCGGCAAGCAGCTCCGGCTCGCCGCTAGACGCGCGCGCGAGCGCCCGCAAATAGTGGTGCTCATGCAGCGCGCCGACGACGCGCTCGATGTCCTCCGGGCTGGTCTCGCCAGAGTCGACGAAGACCTTCGAGTGATCGACCAGTCCGGCCCTGATCTCAGCCAGCCGGCGCGCGTCGTCGTAGCCCGGGCCACGCTGTCCGTCCGGGCCCAAGATCCACGGAACCGAGCCCTCTCTGTCGCGCACGTGCTCGACCAGCACGAGCTCGGAGGCCGCGCCGGCCGGGCGCGCATATGCGGAGGGTGGTTCGACGACCCCTGCCGTGCCACGGCTCACGAGAAGATCCGCCGCATCCGCGGTCCCAGCGGCGAGAAGCCGTTGCGCAAATAGAAGGCTTCGGTCGCGGCGATGTTCTGGAAGCTCTCGCGCGGCAGGCCGACCTCCGCTCGAGCCATCCCCTGCTTGCCGGCGAGTGCGCACAACTCGGCCACCAGCTCGCGGCCGAGCGCGAGGCTGCGCCAGGCCGGCGCGACCCATAGATCCTGGATCACCGCGTACCGGCCAGGCACGTGCAGGGCGACCTGGAAGCTCGCGACGAGCACACCGACGACATCTCCCCCGTCGACCTCGGCCACGAGCAGGGCACCGCTTGAGGGGTCCTCGTACAGAGCCTGGGCGGCGGCGAGCATCTCGGATGCCGGCGGAGGCGTCGATCCGAGCTCGGTGAGCAGCTCGCCGACAGCCGCGACCACCGCCCCGAGATCGTCTGCCCCCGCCGGCCTGACCCGAGCCGGCCCGGGCCGCGGCACCGCCCCCGGGTCAGACCCCGGCGCCGCCCCCGGGTCGGGCCCCGCTCCCGGACCGGGTCCCGCTCCCAGTCCGGGCTCCGCGGCGGCGGCCCCGGTGCGCGCCGCAAAGCTCATGCTGCCTGGGCGGTCGAGGAGGACGAGGCGGGCTCGAGCTCGACGGTCCAAGCCGCGGGGGCATCACTGCCGGTGACGGCCTGGGCGATCGCGGCCATCGGCGCCCGCGCCTTGAGCAGGATCTCGGCGAACTCCTCCTCGGGATCCGACTGCATCACGATCGCCCCGCCCGCGCCGATCGTGGTCTTATTGGCGCCCCCGCCCCTCCGCATGACGATCGTGCGGATCACGATGCTGAGATCGACGACGCCGTCGAGGCCGAAATAGCCGAGCGCGCCGGAGTAGACGCCGCGGGCCTCACGCTCGATGTCGTCGATGATCTCCATCGTGCGCAGCTTCGGCGCACCCGTCATCGAGCCGCCCGGGAAGCAGGCGCGCACGCACTCGGCCGGCGTGCGCCCGCGCTCGAGAACGCCGGTGACGGTGGAGATCAGCTGGTGGACGGTCGTGTAGGGCTCGACGACCATTAGCTCTGGAACCTCAACGCTGTCGATCTCGCAGACGCGGCCGAGATCGTTGCGCAACAGGTCGACGATCATCAGGTGCTCGGCATAGGTCTTTTCGTCCTGCGCAAGACCGGCGCACAGCTGCTCGTCGAGGACCGGGTCGGGCGAGCGTGAGATCGTTCCCTTGATCGGGCGCGCCTGCACCCGGCGCTGGCGATCGACCGAAAGGAAGCGCTCGGGAGAGGAGCTCAGTACAGCAGTGTCCCCGAGCTTGAGATAGGCGGCGAACGGAGCCGGATTGACGCGCCGCAACACACGGTACAGCTCGAACGGGTCGGGGCTTGCGGAGGTGGAGATCTGGTCGGTCAGGCAGACCTCATAGGACTCCCCCGCCGCAAGCGCCGCCTGGCAACGGGCGATGTCGGCGAGGTACTGCTCGCGCCCGCGTCCGCAGCGAAAGACGACCGGCCGCTCGGGCGGCTCGTGACTCGCCGGCGGCGGCGCGGACCGCACAGCGTCGGGCTCGCTCAGCAGCTTCAGCACCGCTGCTTCAGCCTCGTCGAGCCAGCGCTCGACCTCGTCCTCCTCGCCCTCATGGCACACCGCGAACAGGCTGGTACGACGGTTTGAGTGGTCGACCGCCACGACCCGGTTGGCAAGCATCAGAGTCGCGTCGGGCATGTCTGACTTGTGTACGTTGGCCGAGCCGCAGTCGGCCTTGCACTCGTACCCGAGATAGCCGACGAACCCACCGAGCAGCCCGCCCGCCGGCTCGGCGGGCGGCTCGATCGCCCGGTTGTAGAGCTCGCGGTCGAGGATATGGAAGATCGATCCGCGCTCGGTCTTGCTGCCCTCGGCGTGGCGGGTGGTCGTCATCCCGGCTGCGGCGTCGTACTGGAGGACGCAGCGGTCGCGACCCATGCTGGTGCCGAGATAGGAGCACTGCGCCAGGCGCGTGGGCGCGTCGGCGCTGTCCAGCCAGAAGGCGTGGTCGGCTGCGCCGAAGAGTCGTTCGAAAAGGGGCTCGGTGTCGGGCTCGCCCGCCAGCGAGCGGCTGACGAGCCGTACCCCCGAGTCGTGGCGCCGAGTGCGCCGGCGCCGTCGTGGCGAGGCGGATGCAGTCGAGGCCGAGGGCCCGTCGACGCTGCGCAGCCGCGGCGGCCGGTTGCGATGGCGCAGGGCCATCTTGTAGAAGTTGGCGACCAGCTGACGGCCGTGCTCGGTGGCGACCGACTCGGGGTGGAATTGCACGCCCCACAGCGGGCGCTCGCGGTGCTCGATCCCCATCACGACCCCGTCATCCGTCCAGGCGCTGACGCGACCGGACTCGCCGAGCGGCCCCGTCACGGCGAGCGAGTGGTAGCGCACGACCGAGAAGTCCTGCGGGATGCCTGCGAACAGGCCCCGATCCAGGTGCTTGACTCGGCTGAGGCGCCCGTGCATGACCGTGGGGGCGCTGGCGACGACTCCGTCGAGGACGTGTCCGAGCCCCTGGTGGCCGAGGCAGATTCCCAGCACAGGCGTCTCGCTGAAGCGCAAGATGTCCGAGCAGACGCCGAAGTCGTGCCAGCGCTCGGGACGACCCGGCCCCGGCGAGAGCACGATCGCGTCGAAGTTCCAGCGCGAAAGGGCGCGCCAGGAGACCATGTCGTTGTGGACGACGATCGGCTCCTCGCCCGAGACCGCGGCGAGCAGGTGAAAGACGTTGTACGTATAGGAGTCGTAGTTGTCGACCAACAGCGTGCTCACGGTTGTCCATCTCCCCAGTTGCGCGATTGTCAGACGGTCTCCAGGCCGAGACCCCGGGCGCTGCGGTCGAGCAGGGTGTGGACGACACGCTCGACGTGCTCGTCGCGCTCCCGCTCCAAATACCAGCGTGAAAGATGCTTGAGGTAGTGCGCGAGCGGGCGCACGTCGAAGCGCTTGACGGTCAAACGCAGGTAGCGACGGTAGAGCTCGGACTGAACGACCGCGAACCGGTAGTCGGGGTCCTCGATCGGCCGCCGCCCGCCCGAGGTCCCGCGCAGGCCGGTACGGGACCGGGCGCGGATGAGATCCCAACCAAGGCTCTCCTCCTCGCGCAGCAGCTTGTCGGGCTCGAAGTCGATGCGCGGCGCGACCGGATGAGGCAGGAAATAACCGAGCACGATCTGCGCCGCGATCCGTTCGGGCGCGGGGTGGGCACGGCGGATCTCGAGGCGCTTGGGTTCCGAGTCGATCTGGGCGTCGAGCCAGTCGGTCAGCTCATCGATCAGGAGCGCCCCTTCGCTGGAGGCCAGCGAGCGCTTCTGGCGGGCGACCATCCCGTTGAAGATGTCGAACGTCGGGTGGACAGAGCCGTCTCCGTGGCCGTTGCCGTTGCCTTGGCCGCCGTAACCTGGGCCGTCATTCCCGTTACCGGCGCTCTTCCCGGCGTCCTCACCGGCCGACTCGGTTGTCCCCTCGGCTCCGCTTCCGACGGCGGACATCAGCTCGTCCATCAGCTTGCGCCGGCAGGTGACGTGCGAGACCCACTCTGTGCCGCAGACCTGCATCGAGGTCATGTCGGCCAGTTCGGGAGCGGCCATCCAGTAGGCCAGCGCGCGCATATGCTGGGTTGGCAGGCCGTCGGCGCGCACGAGTGGAAACTCGGCGAAGTCGCGCAGCCCGGTCGGATAGAAGACGACCCCGTCCTCGCGCCGGACCAGGCGCCCGTCGCGCAAGCCGGAGGCGGTCAGCTCGGCGGCCTCGGTCAGGAAGTCGGACTCAAAGAAGACGCGGTCGAAGGCTATGCCCAGCCTCGCGAGCGTCTTACGCTGGCCGGAGATGACCCAGGCGCGCGTCTTGTACCAGAGCTCGAGCGCTTCGCGTTCGCCGCAGAGCACACGTTTGAGCAACTCATCGGCGGCGTCGCCGCGCAGGGTCAGCTCGCGGGTGAGCGAGTCCTCGGGGTGCTCAATCTCCTGGCCGCCAAGCGAGCGGCCGGCGGCTACGTAGTCGGCGTAGCAGACCCCGACAAAGTGATCGCTCTTCTCTTCCGCGCTCGGCCACGAGCCCTCGTGCCGGCCACTCGAGAGTACGCCGGCCATCGC
>DATJWI010000277.1:0-2624 GCA_035501375.1 Solirubrobacteraceae bacterium | reverse complement strand
AACGCCGCATGCGGCGTTCCCTTCGGGGGTCACATGTGACCCCCGTGGGGAGGGCACATGTGCCCTCCCCTGACGGGGCCGCATGCGGCCCCGTCCGATGCCGCACATGTGCGGCATCGCAGCCTTGAACATTCTCGTGTGGCATTCCCGAGAACAGGGCCGTGCGCTTTGCCCGTCGCCAATCGGACATTCTCGTTCCCGGAACGGGTGTCGCGGAAAGATAAAGGGGCGGAGGTAGATATCTATTTTTTGACAGGCGTATAGCGATCGTTATACGCGTCCGCAAAAATAGATACGAACATACCCTCCTTTATCTGCGCTTTATCTACGTGGCGCGGGGCTCTTCAGCCTTGCGGCCCTGCGCCGGTCCAGTTGACGGCCACCGGCGGGAGGGCCAGGAGCGCCTGCCACGTCGCCGCTTCGGTCTTGCCTGACGGGGCGATCCCGTGGGCGTTCTGGAACTGCGCCAGATTGGCGGCGGTCGCGGCTTCGAAGATGCCCGTCGTCGGCTGGCTCGGGATCGCGGCGGCGAGGTGCTCTTGCATCCAGAGCACCGGATCGCCCTTGCTGCCCTGCGCCAGTTCGGTGTAGCCGGGGTTCGGCGTCACCGACGTCAGCGGGGCCAGCGGTTCGGCGAGGGCGGCCCAATCGCCGGCGGGCGTTTCCTGCCAGTCCCACCATGAAATGCCGGTCGAGCCGTAGTCGACGGCCTCCTCGCGGAAGCGAACCAGTTCGGCGCTCGACGGGCCTCCGTAGGTCTGGCCGAGCGGATAGATGGGCCGGCCGTAGGCGCGATTCGCGATGTAGGTGTTCGCGTAGACCGTGTCGACCGAGTTGCCGATGTCCCGCCAATACATTTGCGGCGCGTTGAACTGCGCCCCGTTCGGACCCAAGAAGACCGAGTACGGGAAAGAGGTGTGGTAGTAGACGTACGGGAACGAGGCCAAGCCGAGCGGATACGAGGGTCCGACCTTGGCGCGCAGGTCTTCGATGTAGGTCTGGGCGGCGCCGTACTTGTTTTCGTACTCGCTCTCGGCGTCGATCACCAGGCAGTCGGCGCCGTCCGCGACGGCCTGCGCGCCGAGCGCGGCCTCGCCGGCGGGGTTCGAGCCATAGACGTACTGCCAGGCGCACACTTTCAGGCCATTGGCGTGCAGCGTCTGGACCAGTTCGGGCGAGAACTGGCTCCAGTAGTTGGTCGAGCCGTCGGAGCTCTTGACGAACAGGGTGCTCACGTCGGCCGCGTGAGCCTGCGCGACGATCGACGCCAGGTCGCCGCCGTCGGAGGCGCTCACGTACCAGATCCACATGCCTTGGCCTTCGAAGGCGCTAGCGCCCGGGGCGGGCGCGACGGGGGCGGTGGCCGGCGGCGGGTCCTTGGGCGCCGGCGGGTGCAATGCGTACTTGACGATCGTGATCGGGCCGTACGAACTCGTGTGACGCCCTTTGCTGAGCAGCACCATGATGTTGCCCGAGTGGGCGGTCTTCGGGACCGTCACCTCCAGGCTGGCCCTGCCCTGGCGCAGGCGCGAACTGGGGGAGGCGCTCGAGATGTGGGCGCCAGGCGAGTGCGGGAACGCCACGACCATGTTCTTGGCGAGTCCTTTGCCGGCGATCAGCAGGGTGCCGTGGAGCGAGACCTCGTGCGGGTTCGTCCCGCACCTGCTTTCCGGGAAGCACTTCGCGCTCGTGATCCTGACCGTCCGGACGTGGGCGCCCGCGCGCGATTCCGCGGCAACGCCCGGGGCCGGCTTTGCTGCGGGGGGTTTCGTCGCCGGGCTCTTGCCGGGGCTCTGGCCGCCGGTCTGCGCTCCCGACGGGGCTCCGCCCGGCGCGCTCGCGCCGCCCGGGTTCGCCGTTGCCGTCGTCGTCGCCGCCGCCGCCGTTGCCGTCGTCGCGTCTCGCGGTCTTTCGGCCGTCGCTATGGTCGTTTTCGCGGCGAAGGCGACCGCGCACGCCAGCAGCAGGGCTGCGGCGACGGTGGTCCTCGATCGCTTGTTGGCGCCTGCGCTCGTCACGGGAACTCCTCTGCGCGGGTCTGAAAGCGGCCACAGACCCTAGCCGCTATGGAATCCCAAACGTAGCGGCGCGACGGAAGTTGCGCAGCGCGCTTATCGAAAATTGATCTTCCGGCAAGGAACGGTCACTCGCACGGAACCGTTCGCGGTCCTTGCCGCAAGCTCAGCCCCAGCGAAAGCCGAGGTCGGCGGGCGCGGGAGAGAGCGGGCTGCCAGGCAGGTCGGCAGGCGGCTCAGGCAGGTTGTAGCCGGCTGGCGCCACGTCGTTCGGAGTGTCCGGATGAAACAGGGAGGCCAGGTACTGGATCTGGCCGCGCCCGGGACCCAGCTCGGACTGTCCGCCGCCGTACATCGAGATATCGTGAGACGCGCAGTAGTCGTAGGTGTCCAGCAGGGTCTGCAAGCCGCCCAGGCGCGATGGCTTGATGTTGAGCGTGCGCGGCACGAACGGCAGCCCTTCGATGTCGGCGATCGAGTGAATCGGGGCGTCCCACGTGATCCGCTCGAGGTGTGGCTCGAGGATCGGTTCGGTCTCGGGCGTCAGCTTGGGATCCTCGATCCAGGCCTCCGGGAAGGCCTCGACGATCTGCCTGTACAGCTCCGGGT
>DATJWI010000276.1:0-6061 GCA_035501375.1 Solirubrobacteraceae bacterium | reverse complement strand
CATTGAGCGGGCCGGGAAGCGAGGGCACGACCCTCGAAACGCCTGATAAGCACTTGTCAGAGTAGCGCAATCGTCGGGTATCTTCAACTTGCTGACCCAGAGTCTGCAGCCCCAGCGGTGACGACCCGCAAGCGCATGATTGTGGCACTTGCTACTCGCTCGAGGTCAGCCAAGTGTCGGCGGTGGGCAGAGGACTCGAACCTCATCCGGGGAGTGATCCCGAATTCCCGCTTATCAGGCGTTCGCGGCACCTTGCCGCTATACCCACCACAGCGACAACTCTATGGAACGCATCGGACGAACATATGTTCGTTTAGGTCATTCGCGAGGGCGGCGACGGTTGGCGACCAGGGGGACATCGATAGCCGATAAGCTCGCCTCGTGCGCTACCGCAAACTAGGCTCCAGCGATCTCTCCGTCTCGGAGATCAGCCTCGGCTCGTGGCTGACCTACTCGGGCGGCGTCGCCCGCGAGCAGGCCGAGGCCTGCGTGCAGGCGGCGTTCGATGCGGGCATCAACTTCATCGACACGGCCAACATCTACGGGCGCGGCGCCTCGGAGACGCTGCTCGGCGAAGCGCTCGCCGGGCGCGAGCGCTCGTCTTACGTGCTCGCCACGAAGGTCTACTTTCCGATGTCCGACACCGACTACGGCCTGTCGGCGGCCCAGATCCACAAGCAGATCGACGCCTCCCTGAAGCGCCTACAGACAGATTATGTCGACCTCTACCAATGCCACCGCTACGACGACCAGACGCCGCTTGCGGAGACGATGCGGGCGCTGACCGAAGTCGTGGCGGCCGGCAAGGCCCGCTATATCGGCTTCAGCGAGTGGCCGGCCGCGCGGATCGAGGAGTCGCTTGCGCTGCCCGGCGTCGAGCGCTGGGTCTCCAGCCAGCCCCAGTACTCGATGCTCTGGCGCCAGCCGGAGGCCGAGGTGATCCCGCTGTGCGCGAAGGAGCAGATCTCCCAGATCGTGTGGTCGCCTCTCGGCCAGGGCGTCCTGACCGGCAAGTACCTCCCCGGCCAGCCGCCGCCGCCGGACTCGCGGGCGGCGAGCGATGAGATGAGCGGCTTCATCGGCCGGCTCACCGCCGAGCCCGTGCTCGAGGCCGTCCAGCGCTTGAAGCCGGTCGCCGACGGGGCCGGCCTGACGCTCGCCCAGCTGGCCCTCGCCTGGGTACTGCGCGAGCCGAACGTCGCCTCCGCGATCGTCGGGGCCAGCCGCCCCGAGCAGGTCCACGCCAATGCCTCCGCGTCGGGCATCGAGCTGAGCGCCGACACGCTCGCGGCGATCGATGACGCCCTCGGCGACGTGATGGTGCGTTGAGAGCGGCGATTGGCACTGCGCTTCTAGCGGTTCGGTGGCCAAGCCAGGCGAGGACGCAGGGAGCGAAGTGTGCTCTGCTGGCCGAAACGGGGATGCGAGCCGAAGGTGAGTGTCCTCCGGCTTCGGTGAGCGACTGAGGACGTGGCCTGGCGCCGTGCCAGCGGACCGCTAGCGGGGTTGGACGACGAGCGTTTGGAAGGCTCGTCCGACCGGGCCGTCGAGGTCGTGGACGACGCTTTCGGCGGTGCCTGAGCCTTCGTCCATCAACACGGTCTTGGCGTCCAGGCCGATCCACTCGCCGCGAGGCGCCCGCCACAGGTGGACCGTCAGGTCGGCGTTGATGAACAGGTAGTTCTCGAAGTCGAGCTCCCTGCTGACGCCGTTGCCGAAGTCGGCGGTCGCGACCAGCCTGGCCAGCGGGCTGGCCGGCTCGTCACCGACGATCGGCTGCGCCATGCGCATCCACACGCGGGCGGGTCCCAGTGCCCGAGGGTCGCTCAGCCAGCGCATTTCCACGCCGCTCGTAGCGAAGCTCTCGACCGCGGTCGTGTCGAGCGCGAACACGATCGGCTCGCCCTCGTCCGGCCCAGGCATCGCCTCGACGGTCCCGGGGCCGGGCAGCTGCCGCCGCGCGTCGGGGTCCGGCAGTCCGCGCGGGACCGGCTGAATCAGCAGCGCGCCGGCCCGGCCGATCAGGTCCCCAGCCGGGGAAACGGTGTCTGAGCCGTCCTCGCCGGGGCCGGCCCGCAGCTCGGCGCTCAGCTCCTGAACACGCCTGCCGCCGCGGACGACCTCGATCGGCACAGTCAGCTCGGCGAACGGGATCGGCTTGACGAACTCGACGCCGATCCGGGCGATCAGCGGGCCTGCCGCGGCCGCCGGCGGCGCGGCGGACCCGGCGGACCCGGCGGGCTCGGCGGGCGCGCCGAAGCGCTCGAAGGCCCGTGCGATCAATGCGCCCGCCGCACCGCCGTGCAGGGCTCGCGGATCCCAGGGTCCGCGCGTGTGAGCGGTCGGCATCACGCGGCCGTCGCCCAGCGGGTCGAACAGGCTCATCGAATGGGTCCGGACGGTGAGGGCTGCCCGGACGGGTTTACCGATGGCGGTCGGCTCACGCGGGCAACCGGGCCACGAACTCGGCGAGCTTGCCCGGGTCGCGCAGCGGCGCCCCGTGCCCGAAGCAGGCGAGCGCCGGCCGCAGCTCGGCCAGGCGGCGTGCCGACTCGCGGTTACGGGCAGGGTCCGGTGTGAACAGGTCCGGCGGCAGGTGCAGGCCGGGCATGCCGGTGATGAAGTGCATGTTGCCGAGCACGTCGCCGACGATCAGCGTGCGGTCGGTTTCGCGCCACAGCGAGATGTGGCCGACCGAGTGTCCCGGGGTCTCGAGCACCGTGAAGCCGGCGACCTCGTCGCCCTCGCCCAGCGCTCGGGCGACCGGATGGGGGGGACCTGTCCACGTTCGCTGCTGCACCCAGTTCAGCCAGCCCGGCGCCTTCGGGTTCTTGATCGCGCCCGGCGTCTCCATCGCGGGCACGTCGGCCTGACCGCACCACAGCGGGATTCCCAGGCGCTCGCAGACGGCGTGGCTCGAGCCCTGATGGTCGGGATGGGCGTGCGTGACGGCGTGCGCGGCGATCCGTTGGTTCTCGATCTGGCGCATGATCCGCCTCTCGGCCCTCCTGGTGGCGGCGTCGACGAGGACATCGCCGATCAGATACACGTTGATCGCGTTCTTGGGCCATCCATCCAATTGACAGACCCCCTCGGCCAGTTCCTTCATCTCTGCCCGCCTCCTTCTGGTCGGGGCGAGGTCCCCTCACGGGATCCAGCCCTGGGCTGGCCATACCCTAACCGCGCCGCTGCTCCCACGTGAATCCCCTGATCGCAAGCCACACGCCGAACACGCCCCACAGTCCGATCACGGCCAGCTCGTCGAGGTTCGCGCCGAGGCCGGCGCCGCTGACCATCGCCCCGTACAGCCCCTCGATCAACGGCTTCAGCGGCAGAGCGTCGGCGATCGTCTCGACGAAGCCCGGTGCTTTGGAGGTGTCGAAGGCGTAGAAGGACACGAATACGACCGGCAGGAACACCGCGTTCACGTAGGCGGCCGTCGACTCGAAGTTCGGGATCGCGTGCGCGAAGGCGACGCCGAGAGCGGCCATGCACACGACCCCGGCCACGACGAACACGATCAGCTCGGGCCAGTCCTTGGGCCAGCCGATCCCGAACACCAGTCTGCCCGCCAGCACCACGATCGCGATCTGCAGGGCCGTGTTCGTCACGGCGTTGGCCGCCAGGCCGCCGAGGTAGGAGCCGGTCCGCAGGGGCACGCCCCTGATCCGCTTCAGGACGCCACGCTCTCTCAAAAAGACGACGTTGTATGCGAGGGCCGTGAATGTGGTCGACATCACGCTCATCCCGGCGATCGCCGGCACCAGCCTGTTCAGCTGGCTCTGTTCGCCGCTCAGGATCGCGCCCCCGGCGAGCAGGAACAACAGGGGCAGCACGAAGTTGAAGAACGCCGCGCTCGGGTTGCGCCAGAACATCCGGCGCTCGAGCCGGTACTGCCGCCAGGTCGATCCAAGAGGGTGGCGCAGCCGGCCGAAGGCCGGTGAGCCGGGCCCCTCGGCCATTCCAATCGGATCCTCAGGCATCCTCATGTACCGCCCACGCGCGCGCGACCTGCCGTGCTGGCCTGCTTGCGAGATGTCCTGCCGGCCTACACATCGGCCGTCAGCTCCAGATAGACATCCTCCAGGGTCGGCCGCCCGACGCTCAGCTCTGCCAAGGTCTCGCCATTGGCCAAGGCTTCGCCCGTAAGCTCGTGCAAGAGCTGGGTCGGGTCCTCGGTCTGGCGCTCGTGAAGCTCACCGCGAGCGTCTCGCCAGGCGACCCGATAGCGCGCGGCGCCGCTTGGGTGGGTTATCAGTTCCCGCGGTGGCCCGATCGCCAGGACGCGGCCGTCCTTGACGATCGCGACCCTGTCCGCCAGCGCCTGGGCCTCGTCCAGGTAGTGCGTCGTCAACAGGACCGTCTTGCCGAGGTCGCGCAGCCTCCTGACGGTCTCCCAGGCGCCGCGCCGCGCCTCCGGGTCGAAGCCGGTCGTCGGCTCGTCCAGGAACATCAGCTCCGGGTCGCCGACCAGCGCGAGCGCCAGGTCCAGGCGCCGCAGCTGGCCGCCCGAGAGCTTGCGGCTGCGCACGTCTGCCTGGTCGGTCAGACCCGACAGCGCCAGCACCTCGTCGACTCCGCGCGGCGCCGGATAGAAGCTCGCCCAGTGCGCCAGCGCCTCGCGCGGCGTTATCTGGCTGTAGATGCCTCCGCTCTGCAGGACGATCCCGATCCGCCTCCTCAGCTCTATCTGCCGGAGCGCCGGGTCGTGGCCGAGCACGGACACCTCGCCGCTCGTACGCTTGCGGTAGCCCTCCAGGATCTCGACGGTCGTCGTCTTGCCCGCGCCGTTGGGACCGAGCAGCCCGAACACCTCTCCGCGCCTGACCTCGATGTCGATGCCGCGCACGGCCTCGTGCTCGCCGTAGCGCTTTCTGAGGTCCCGGACCTCGATCGCGTTCTCGCTCGCGACCTTGGATCCGCCTGCGGCCTTGGATTCGGGCGCGGCGGCGCTCGCGCGCGCGCTGTCCGGACCCGCTACCAGTGCACGCCCCGCGTCAGCGTGGCCATCGCGATCTGCTCGAACGAGGCCCGCTCCTCGACGTCGCGCTGTCCCTTGGCGGCGGCCGAATCCGGGAACACGCGGTAGGCCAGGTGCAGGATCCGGTCAACCGACTCGGGCGAGAGGGCGTAGGCGACTTCGCCGAGCTTGCCCAGGCGCGTTCCCATCTGCTTGGGCCGCGAGCGCAGCGCCTCGGCGATCATGTCCGCCGCCTCGTCGGGCGCGATCGCCGGGAACGCGTCGTACATGCGGGTCGGCGCGATCATCGGCGTGCGCACCAAAGGCATGTGGATCGTGGTGAACGTGACCCCGTCGCCGATGACCTCTGTGGCGACGACCTTCGTGAAAGCGTCCAGGGCCGCCTTGGAGGCGACGTATGCCGAGAATCGCGGCGGGTTGGCCTGGACGCCGATCGAGGAGATGTTGACGATGTGGCCCGAGCCGCGCTCGCGCATGCTCGGCAACAGGCCGATGATCAGCTTGACCGCGCCGAAGTAGTTGAGCTGCATCGTGCGCTCGAAGTCGTGGAAGCGGTCGTAGCTCAACGCGATCGAGCGCCTGATCGAGCGGCCGGCGTTGTTGACGAGCATGTCCACGTTGCGGTGGTCTGCAAGGACCCGCTCCAGCAGCCGGTCGACCGACTCCATGTCCGCAAGGTCGGCCGCGTATACGTACGCGGTGCCCCCCGCCGCCACGATTTCCGCGCGAGTCTGCTCGAGCTTCTCGACGTTGCGCGCCACCAGCAGCGGCACCCCCCCGGCGGCGGCCACCTTCAGGGCGGTCGCGCGCCCGATTCCGGAGGAGGCGCCCGTGATCATCACGCGCCGACCCTCCAACGCCTCTTTCAAGGTGCGCCCGCGGGGCGCGCCCCGGTCCATCTCGTTTTCCCAGTAGTCCCACAGCTTGCCGGCGTAGTCGTGCAGCGGCGGCGGCTCGGCCAGCGGCGAGCCGGCCAGCGCCCGGCTGGCCTCGCGCGTGTCGAAGCGCGGCACGAGCTCCATGTGCCCGAGCAGCTCCTCGGGGATGCCCAGCTCGCGCACCGCCGCCTTCTTTGCCTGG
>DATJWI010000275.1:0-2453 GCA_035501375.1 Solirubrobacteraceae bacterium | reverse complement strand
GCAGAGCCCGGCTGAGCTGGCGCCCGACGCCCGCGCCGAAGCCGGCGCCGAGCACAGCCGCGAGGAGCGCGAGCAGGGCGAGCGGATGGAACAGTCCGAGCGCGGCGGCCGTCAGGGCCAAGGCCCAGGCGGCGCCGACGCCAGCGCGGGCAGCGTGCAAAGGACTGGCCAGGCGGCGGTAAAAGAACGAAGGCTTCCCGGCGAACACGCTGAGATCATCCTTCGGCGGCAGACGTCGAGGAGGACGCGGATGCAGACGTAGAGGACGCTGGCGCAGACGTCGAGGAGGACGCGGATGCAGACGCAGAGGACGCAGACACAGACGTCGAGGAGGACACGGATGCGTGTGCCGACTTCGACGCGGACTCCGGGACGGGCAGCTCGGCCCCGCCCGGCGCCAGCGCGAGTGCGAAGCGGTCGTGCAGGCTGGCCCGGTCGAACGCTTCGGCGGCCAGCTTCACGCCGGCTTCGTCGGTCCCGGTGACGACCCAGACCGGCGCTTCTTCGCCAGAGCGCGTGGCCGCGACCAGCCCCGAGCCGGCGGGCAGAGTGCGGGCGGCGGCGCCCTGCTCGTCGAGCACGGTCAGGGTCTTGCCGTCGGGCGAGAAGCGCGCGTAAACGCCGCTGGAGCGCGGACCGGCCCCGATCGAGCGGACGGTCTTTACGCCGGCGATCGCAGTCCACGACCCGACGAGCAGGCGCAGCGTTTCGGGCTCTTCGCCGGGCCCGATCCCGGCCTGTGGCGCGAGCACGCCGAGCGCCCTCAGCCTGGCGGCGACCGTCGTGCACGGCGCGCTCGAGGCCGACACGCATTCCAGGCGCACCGGCCAGCGCTTGCCGCCGACGCCGTTCAGGAACGGCTCCGGAAACGAGCCGACCACCGCCGGCACGCTGTCGGTCTGGCTCCAGTCGTGCAGGTCCCACCAGACGTGGTCTCCGGGGCTCACGTCCGTCGCGGCCGCGCCCTGGGGCGCCTGCACGCCGTTGACGTAGTAGAACCAGTCGCTCGGTCCTCCGCCCGAAGAGCCGCCCGAGAGCCCATCGACGCTCTGCACGAAACCGCCGCCGTACTTGGTCGTGACGTCCGCGTTGCGCATCAGCAGCCTCATGACCGTTTCCTGGCCCTTCGCTTCAGGCGCGCTCCAGGAACGGACCGGCCGGGCGCCGAAGTCCCTGGTCACGTTCAGTTCGATCCCCGTCGGCGCGCTGCCGGCGCCCAGGCCGCAGCCGGCGAGGCCGAAGGCGAAGAGCGTCGCGGCGAGGACCGCCGCGACGCGATTGCCGAGCATCACGACGGGGCTCACCGCGATGCCGGCACCGAGATGCCGCTTACCGGACGGTGAAGACAACCTGGCTGACCCCGTTCACGAGCTTGGTCGCCTGGCCGGCATCGTCGACCGCCTCGATGTCATAGACATACCTGCCTGGCGGCAGCCTCGCGGGCAGCAGGTAGCTGAAGGACTCCGAGCTGCCGACCGAAAAGAACCGGGCCGGCCGCCGGCACCTGATCTTTGTGAACGACTCCCTGGATCCACTGAAGCCAAAACAACGGCCACGGAATGTCCGCTTCAAGCTGATCTTCACCTCGCGCAGGGTGCCGCCCGCGGGGACGGTCACCGTGCCCGCCAGCAGACGGGGAGCCGACCGGTGTGGGTAGACGTGGCCGCCTGCTACTCCCTCGATCGTGGCCAGATCGGTCACGTCAGGGGTCGTGCTGTTCGGCGACGGATGGCTCCCAGAGGCGCAGGCGCAGGCGACACTGCCGGGAGTCGCCACTTCGATCGACAGCCCGTTCGAGCGCACCGATTCGGGGGCCGTCGCCTTCAGCTTCACGGCGCCGGCATGGCTGAGCGTAAGCGTCGCGTTGCCACTCGTGTCTGTGACCGGACTACCGGCGATCGTGGCGGTCACGCCACCGATGTCTTCGCCAATCGCCGCTCCCGCGATCGCCTGACCGGTCTGGCCGTCGACGACATGCACCGTGAACGGCACACCGACCTGCGCCAAAGACGGGCCGCTCAGGTCGAGCAGGTGCGAGAGGCCGAAGAAGTTGTAAGCCCAGAGCACTTCGCTGCCCGGAGAGAGGCGAATCTGGCAGCCACCCACTTCGGCGGTGGTGTAGTTGACAGCGTAGCCCCAATACGCTTCATTGCCACCGCTGTCGGCGACATCTTCGCCGACCTGGGCGACATCGAAGTCGTGAATGCTTTCGTACCAGGTAGCGTCGAACGCCAGATGCTGAGTCGTGGCCGCGTCATACAGCGCGGCGGTCGGAGGCGCTCCAGCCGCTCCGAAGCCCCCGTTTTCGCCGTTGTCCTTGACGTCACACGGATGGTTGCCGCCGGATTTCGGTTCGATTCCGGGCGGGTCGAAAATCGGTTCGACGTCGACAGGCCCTTCGAACAGCGTCTGGGTCGAACCCTCGACCCTCAGGAACACCTTTATTGGCGCCG
>DATJWI010000274.1:0-18860 GCA_035501375.1 Solirubrobacteraceae bacterium | reverse complement strand
TCCACGCGCGCGCGCGTGTCCTCGGGTTTTATGCCCACATCGACACGGCCGCGCGTGAAGAGGCCGTTCAGGCCGGCTTCGATTTGGTCGTGCCCAGGTCGCGCATGGCACGCGAAGGCGCGGCGATCGTCAGCGATTTGGTGGGCTAGGGCGGGGGAGCGGTGGACGCCGCCTCAGTCGCAACCCATTTATGCGGATCCCAGCGCTTGGCGGCGCCATTGCGCGCCAAACGCCGATCCCGCCCAAGAAGATGCCAACACCCGTGTACCAGCCTGGTGTCGCCTGTACGCGGGCAAGGAATATCCCCGCGAGGGGTGCCAAGAGGCACATCGCGACGACCGACACGAAGAACATCTTCAATCGCTCCATTCCTGGCATCCTAGCTGCCCGCCACGGTTGCGAAGAAGTAGATCAAAAAAGAGATTAGGCAACCCAGGAAGCCGCCTATCGCCGCGCCCAATGCGAGGTCTTCGAGTGACTGCCGCGACCTCGATGCTCCGCCCGCGATCAAGCCTGTAAGACCACCGAGGATTGTTACTCCGGCGCCGACTTCGGCGAGAAGGTCGGGCAGCGGAGAGACTGCGAAGACAGCGTTGAGCACCCCCCTGATACTGGACGGCTCTGTGTGACGTGTGGGTCACAAACGTGCCAACTTCGTGACATGTGCGTGACAATTTCCTGACTTCAGGCCTATGCCCAGGCTCAGCTCGCCTCCGGAGCCGGCGCCTGGCCCAGCTCGGCCAGTTCGGAGTCGCTCGGTTCCAGGGGCACGAGCGCGCCGTTGGGGACGCGCTGACCGTATGGCAACCAGCGGCCGACCCTCACCGACAGGGCGGCCCTGATGACCATGCCGTGGCAGACGACCAACACGGGCGAACCGCTTGCCTCGACGTCAAGCAGAGCCGCGCCCACGCGCGCCTCCTGCTGGACGAACGACTCGCCGCCCGGGAACGCGAAGTCGGGATCGGCGGCTACGAAGGCGGCGAAGCGGTCGGGCGATTCGGCCTGGACCTCGGCGAACGACCTGTCGGTCCAGTCGCCTGCGTCGGTCTCCATGAAGCGCTCGTCGTAGACCGGCTCCAGGCCGACCACATTGGCAACGATTTCGGCCGTTTCGCGCGCGCGCAGCAGCGGGCTGGCCCATAGCGCCGCGAACCCGTGCTCGGCCGCGCGCTCCGCCAACTCCGCGGCCTGGGCGCGGCCTGTGTCGTTGAGCGGCACCGCCTGCTGGCCCTGGAAGCGACCCTCCTTGTTGTATGCCGTCTGGCCGTGTCTGGCCAGGAACACGCGCTTGCCAGGGCGCTCGCTCAGAGCGTCTCTGGCCGTCTGTCGGTGAGACACGGCCGGGAGGTTATCGGCGCTCGTCGAGGGAGCTGACCCTGACGGCGGCCTAATTGGGTTCGCTGGCGCGAGGCTCCAATACGCCGCTCTCCTTGGAGCCCACAGGCTCGAAGCGCGCCGGCCTCAGGTAAAGGAACTCGTAGAGGACCATCGCGACGGTCGCGCCGACGATCGGGCCGACATACCAGACCCAGCCGTTGGCCCAGTGATCGCCTACCAGCTGGGGGCCGAAGGCCCTGGCCGGGTTCATCGCCGCGCCCGTGAACGGGCCGCCGAAGAGGATGTCGATCGTGATCGTCAGGCCGATCGCAAGGCCGGCGATCGACTTGAACGTGCCTCTCGGGTCGACGGCGCTGGCGATCACGACCCAGGCCAAAAAGAAGGTCAGAATCGCCTCCAGGCCGACGCCGGCGGCCGCGTCGACGCCGTTGCCGAGGGCGGGCACGCCGAGATTGACGGCTTCGGTGCTGGCCCTGGGCAGGAGATCCTGCACCAGCAGCGCCGCTAGCGCCGCCGCGGCCAGCTGGGAGCCCCAGTAGACGACCGCGAGCCCAGGCTTGATCCGTTTGTTGACCAGCAAGGCGAACGTGATCGCCGGGTTGAAATGCGCGCCCGAAATGTGGCCCAGCGCGGAGACCATCACCCCGATCGCCAGGCCGTGCGCGATCGCGACGCCGATCAGAGACGGGTCGTGGATCGTGTTCGCGGCCACGATCGAGCCGACCCCGATGAAGATCAAGGTGAACGTGCCGACGAACTCGGCTACCGCGCGGCGCAGGGGCTCTTCCATGGCCGGCAAACTACGAGCCCGGCCGGACGGATCGTCGATCGAGTATGGATTGAACCCGCACATGTGCGGGTTCACCGGCCGGTGCATGCACCGGCCGGCCCAACGGCGCATGCGCCGTTGGGAAAGAAAGAAAAATGATCACCTGGCCGTATGTCCGGCGAACGGCACGGGCGTCATAGACTCACGGGATGCGTCGCCGGGTCACCTTCTCGCGCAACCTGACGCTGTCGCTTTCGCGGACGTGTCAGTGCTACTGCAAGTACTGCGCGTTCGCCACCCACCGGGCGCACCTGTACTCCCCGGAGGAGGTGATCGAGATCCTGGATGGGGCCGAGCGGCGCAACGTCAAGGAGCTCTTGGTCCTGACCGGGGAGCGCCCCGAGGTCAACCCGGAGGTGGCTGCCCGCCTGCGCGCGTACGGCCACGCCGACTTCATCGCCTACGTCGTCTGGGCCTGCGAACGCGCTCTGGAGCGGGGCCTGCTGCCGCACACGAACCTCGGCGTGCTCTCACGCGAGGACCTGGCGCGCCTGCGCGAGGTGACGGCTTCGCAGGGACTGATGTTGGAGTCCGTATCAGAGCGCTTGATGGAGACCGTGCACGCCGGATCGCCCACCAAGCACCCGGCTAAGCGCCTTGAGACGATCAGGGCCGCCGGCGAGCTGAAGATCCCGTTCACGAGCGGGATCCTGGTCGGCATCGGCGAGACCGAGGCCGAGCGGATCGAGTCCTTGGAGGCGCTCGCGGCCGTGCACGCCGAGTATGGCCACCTACAGGAGGTCATCCTCCAGAACTTCGTGCCCCACCAGCGCTATTACGGCCAGGAGCCGGCCGAGATCGCCGACGCCGCCGCCCGCGCGTACTGGCGCACGGGGATCGGCTCGCAAGCCTGCTTCGAGCGCCCGAAGCTGTCGCTGCCGGAGTGGGCGTGCGCGATCGAGATCGAGGACATGAAGCGCCTGGTGTCGCGTGCGCGCGAGCTGCTGCCGGGTGTCGGCATCCAGGTACCGCCGAACCTGGCCGACTGGTGGCCGGAGCTGGTGGCCGCGGGCGCCACCGACCTGGGCGGATTGTCGGCCAACGGCGACCACATCTCGCCCGAGCATCCGTTTCCGTCGCCTAACCAGGTCCGCAAGGCAATGCAGCGCGACGGCCACGCCCTGACCGAGCGCCTGTGCGTCTATCCCGAATACATCGACCCGGAATGGGTCGCGCCCGGCGTGCTCGACACGATCAAGGCGAGATACTGGAGCTTCATCCCAAGGCGAGGCTCTGGCCGCACCGACCCGCCGCTGCCGATCAGGCCGGATCTTGTCGCCGCCGCGACCGTACGCGCGCGCGCGGGCACCGCTCTGAACGAAGCCGAGCTGACGGCCATGTTCGCCGAGACCAGGCCCGAGGCGATCGAGGACATGAGGCAGGCCGCCGACGAGCTGAGAGCCGAGTTGACGGGCGAGACGGTCACGTTCGTGGTCAACCGCAACATCAACGTGTCGAACGTCTGCACGGTCGGCTGCGCCTTCTGCGGCTTCGGCCAGGGCAAGCGCTCGCCCGACGCCTACCAGCACGACGAGGTCGAGTTCGAAAGGCGGGTGCTCGAGGCGCTCGAGTACGGCGCCACCGAGCTGTGCATCCAGTCGGGCATCCATCCGGACTGGTCCTTCGAGGACTATCTCGGCTGGCTGCGCTTGGCCAAGCGCGTCGCCTCAGAGGCCCGAGCCGACCTGCACCTGCACGCCTACAGCCCGATGGAGATCGCCCACATGTGCGACATCTCTTCACTGCCACCGTCCGAGGTGTTCGCCCGGCTCCGGGACGCCGGTCTCGGCTCGACCCCGGGCACCGCTGCCGAGGTCCTGCACGACGGCGTGCGCCAGCGCATCTCCCCGAACAAGCTGCCGGTGGCGAGATGGGTCGAGATCGTCGAAGCCTCGCATCGTGCCGGGCTGCGCTCGACGGCGACCGTCATGTTCGGCCACATCGAGGAGCCGTGGGAGCTGGCCGAGCACATGCGGGTGGTTCGTGGCTTGCAGGAACGGACGGGCGGGATCACCGAGTTCGTGCCGCTCTCGTTCATCCCCTTCCAGACCTTGCTCGGGCGCACGCACGGCGTGCAGGAGATCTCGCCCGCGGAGAACCTCAAGCACACCGCCGTCTTCCGGCTGGCGCTCGGCAAGACCGTGCCGAGCTTGCAGGCCAGCTGGGTCAAGATGGGCCTCGACGCCGCCACCGAGTCGCTGCGCTGGGGCGTCAACGACCTCGGCGGCACGCTCATGGAGGAGTCGATCAGCCGGCTCGCGGGCTCCTACCACGGGACCAAGCTCGATCCCGACCAGCTTGTCGCCGCCGCCCACGAGGCCGGCAGGCCGGCGGCCGAGCGCACGACGCTGTACGAGATCCGTCAGCGCTATGAGCTGCCGGTGGCCGCCCTCATCTGAACAGGTCCTCCTCGGATGGCCTGATCAGCGCCTTCGCGCCCGGACCGTCCTCGGCCGTGACGAAGCGCTCCAGGCCGTCGATCAGGACGACCGGCTCGCGCGAGTCCTTCGCTCGGGCCAGGTCGGCGGCGCCGGCCGCAGCGTCGGCAACCGCCAGCCAGGTGGCTCTCAAGGTCATCCCCGCCGAGTCTCTGCGTCCGCGCCAATCGTCCATCGGTCGCATACCCGCAAGCCCGACCGCGACATCGACCTGTCCATGCCGCCAGGCCCTGCCGAAGCTGTCTGTTATCAGGACGGCCGGGGAGGCGCCCGTCAGCTCCAGCAGTCGAGCTCGCAACGCCCGTGCGGAGCCGTCCGGGTCGCGAGGGAGAACGATCAGGGCGTCGGACGCGGCGGCATTGGAGGCGTCGAGTCCGGCGTTTGCACAGATGAAGCCGTGGTGTGTGCGGCAGACCAGGATCCCGCGCTCCGCGCGCACGATCTCGGCCGACTGGTCGAGCGCGACCTGCACGAAGCGAGGATCGCGCTCGCCGCCGCCGGCCGGCGCGAGCGGACCGGCCGCCAGCTCGCGCGCGCGCTCGGTCGGCTCGACGTCGCTCAACGAGACGACTGCTCCCTCGGCCTTGGATACGGCCTTGTGGGCGATCGATAGGACTTGGCCGTTGTGCAGGCGCTCGCCTGAGTCGCGCGCGGCGCTCGCGATCAGCGCTGCGAGGTCGTCGCCGGCATGGATCTCGGGCAGGCCTTCGAGGGCGCGGGCGGTAAGACTCGGCAAGGTCGTTCGAACTCAGCGGGCGCCGAGCGGGGATGGTTTGACGGCGGATGGCTCGTCCGTGCTCGTGCTCGAAGGCTCGTCGGGCGTCCAGGCCGCGCGTTCCGAGGGGAGGTTCGCGCTCGCGCCAGACGCGCTCGCGCCAAGCACCGCCCGGGTGCGTGGCGCTCTGAGGCGCTCTGCCGCCAATCGTTCGCGCAGGGCGTCGAGATCCTCGCCGGTGTCGATGTCGAGCAGCAGCGACGCCGGCCGCTCGACGCGACAGCTCACGCCCGAGCGGTCCGCAAGCTCACGGTGGCGCTCGCAGCTGTCAGGTCCAAAGCTGGGCACGATCGTGCCGGGCGGGGTCAGCACCAGTGCGTTCGTGCCGGTCCCGTGGCGGTCCGGGACGATCGTGACCTCGGGTCCTTGCGCGTCGGTGCGAGCCGGTCCCAGCAGCTCGTCGATCTCGGTCGGGTCGAGCGCCGGGCAGTCGCCCGGGATGCAAACGACTCGCTCGAAGCCGGCGGTCAGCGCCGCCTGCACGCCTAGGCTCACCGCTGCGCTCTGGCCGGCCTCGGCCGCGTCGTTCACGACCAGCGCTCCCAGATAGGCGGCAGCCTTGGCGACCGAATCCTCGCCGGTTACGACGATCGTGCGCTCCAGTCCGGTCGCTTCGCCGAGGGCCGTGAGCACGTCGCCGACCATCGCCCGCGCCAGGTCGGTCCGCAACGGGTCGGCCACGCTGGCCCCGAGCCTCGACTTGGCGCCGGCGAAGCGCTTGACCGGAAGGATCGCCGCGGTTCGCATCCGCCGCAGACGATAGTGACCAGGCGGCCCGGTTCGCCATACCGCGGGTCACGCGCGGTCGCTGGCCGGTCGGCAGTATTCAGCCGTCAGACCGGCCTTGGAGCCAGGCTCACCACTGCAGCAGCATCAGCCCGACCGTCACCCCGGGCCCGACCGTCACGAGCAGGCCGCGCTGGCCGGGCTCCGGTCGGCGGGTCTCGATCGTGTCCTTCAGGACATAGAAGATCGAAGGGGTGCCGATGTTGCCGTGGTCGGCGAGCGCGCGCCAGCTGGTGGCGAGATCCTCGTCGGAGAGCCCAAGCGCAGACTCTATGTTCTCGATGATCCGCCTGCCGCCAGGATGGACGATCCAGTGGTCGATCGCCGCCCGGTCCAGACCGTGGCGGCGCAGGAAGCCGTCCGCGACCTCCGGCAGACCGGCGCCCGCCATGTCGGGTAGCTCGCGCGCGAGGTGCAGATAGCACTCGTCCTCGTCCAGATGCAAGCTGACGGCGCCGAGCGCGTCCTTCAACTGATGGACCTGCGAGCCGACGATCGCCGGGCCGTCGGCGTGCGGGTCGTTCGAGAGCAGCGCCGCGGCACAGCCGTCGGCGAAGATCGCCGAGCCGACCGTCTTGGCGCGCGAGTCTCCGGGCTTGGCTCGCGTCAGCACCCCGCTCATGCTCTCCGCCGCCACCACCAAGGCTTGCCTGTCGGGATGCTCGCGCATGGCCTGAGCTGCCAGGCGCATCAGCGGCACACCGCTCGCGCAACCGACGCCGCTGACGTGGTACTTGTCGGTCGCCGGGTCCATCTCGTAGTGCTCGACCAGCCGGTTCGCGAGCGTCGGGCAGCCGAGCGTGTACAGGCTCGAACTGAGTACGGTCCCGATCCGGGCCGGTTCGGGCTCGAGCGCGTCGATCGCCCGGATCGAATGCTCCAGCAGCTGGCGCTCGATCCGCTGGGCGCGCCCCTGCAACGTGCGGTCGAGCATCTCCTCGCTCAGATCGAGATGCCGGCGCTCCACGCCGCAACGTTCGAAGATGCCTTCGGCGAACGCGTCGCCCTTCAGCCCCAGACGCTCCAGGATCTGCGCCTGCGAGAGCCTGGTCTGCGCGTTGGCGGTCGCCAGCCCGGTGATCCGCGGACCGGCGGGGCTCGGGCTGTGCCCGTTGCGCGTGGTCCGGCCGAGCGGCTGGGCGCCTTTATCGTGGACGCGAACCGGGACGGGGTCAGAGCGCCGCGCCAGGATGGCGGGTTCGGCGACGGTGTTGGATGGGTTGAGGCTCATCGATAGCTGTCGAGCTTGAGTTTGGCTGATCTTTCGAGCTGTGAACGGTCAGACCTGCGAGGCGTCGCCCAGCCCTTCGTGGGCGTCACCCGACCCTTCGGAGGCGTTGGTCGACCGTTCTTTGGGCCGTTAAGCCTGATCTGACCCTAGCTGCTAAAGCCGACGACGAGCGGCTGCGATGCGGTCTACTTATGGTTTTATTCAGCTCGATGATCGACATCGAGGTGATTGGAGCGGGGCTGCCGAGGACCGCCACGCTGACCCAGAAGCTGGCCCTCGAACAGCTCGGCTTCGAGCCGTGCTACCACTGGGTCAACGTGCTCGCCGATCTCGACCAGGTCGAGCTGTGGCACCGTGTGCTCGACGGCGAGGTCATCTGGGAGGAGATCTTCGGCGGCTTTCGCTCGTCGGTCGACTGGCCCGGCGGCCACGTCTACAAGCAGCTGATCGACTTCTATCCCGACGCCAAGGTCCTGCTCAGCGTGCGCGACCCCGAGGCCTGGGAGCCCAGCTTCAGGGACACGATCTGGACAATGTGTTACGGCGATTCCCTGATGCCCCTGCTCTCGCGGGCCCGTGCCCAGATCGACCCGCGCTGGCGCCGGTACCTGGAACTCGTGGACCGCATGTTCTGGACCGAGCAGGGTGTCTTCGCCGGTGGTTCTGAGCCGGAGCGGCTGATGGAGCAGATGGTGGCTCACAACGAGGCAGTCAAGCGCATCGTGCCCGCCGAGCGGCTCTTGGTCTGGGAAGTGTCCGAAGGCTGGGGCCCGCTCTGCGAGTTCCTCGGGGTCGACGTCCCGGACGGCCCGCTGCCCCATGCCAACGAGCGCGAGACGTTCGTCGAGCGGGTCAGCGACGCCGCGCTCGACGCGCTCGGAACCTGGCGCCAGACCAGGGTCTCGGCCGCGGGCTGACGGTCAGCCTCCGGGGCGCCGCCCGTGGCGGGCGGGTGAGGCGGCTGGTCCAAGAGGCCCGGGCGCGAGTCGGCGCGCCCGCGCGCGCGGGCCGCGATAGGCGAGGGCGTTCAGGCCCCGAGCGCCAGGGCGAAGTCGAGCGTCTGCCGGGCGACACTCGCGCGCGCGCGTGCATCGCCCATGAGCGTGTCGATCTGGAGGGTCGGCAGCGAGGCCACGTTCTCGTCGGCGACGATCCCGTCGAGCAGGTCGCCATAGAAATCGGCCACTCCGTCGGCGTTGCACTCCAAGGCCGCGAACGCCATGAACGACGCGGTCGGTCCCTTCAGGATCTTTCCGTCGACGACGGGGCTGACCGCGACGACGGGCGCCCTGGCCCCGGCCAGAGCCTCGCGTATACCGGGCACCGCGAGGATCGGCGCGATCGACGCCAGGGGATTGGAGGGGCCGATCACGATCGCGTCGGCGTTCGCGATCGCGGCGAGCGCGCGCGCGCTGGGCTGGGCCTGCTCGGCGCCCCGGAACTCCAGGCCCTCGACGATGCCGGCCGCCCGCTCGCGGATCATGTACTCCTGGAAGGAGTGCCAGCCGGTCGGGCAGCGCACCCACGTGCGCACAGGGTCGTCGCTCATTGGCAGGACGTGGCTCGACAAGCCCAGGGTTTCGGTCAGGCGCGCCATCGCGTCGGTCGGCGAGAGCCCTTCTTCGAGCAGCCTGGCCCGCTCCAAGCACCAGGCCAGGTCGCGGTCGCCGAGGTTGAACCAGACGTCGCGGCCGAGCCCGCGCAGCGCGTCCATCACGGCGAAGGTGTCGGCACGCAACCCCCAGCCGCGCTCGTCGATCTCGTCGGCGAGCCAGAACGCGACCAGATCGGGGTCTGGGGAGACGTGGGCGCCATGGATCTCGATGTCATCGCCCGTATTGGCGATCACGCTCAGGCGCGCCTGGTCGACGACGTCGATCATGCCGCGCGCGAGCTTGGCTCCGCCGGTGCCCCCGGCGAGGACGACCACGTTGGTGCTCTGCCCGGACATCGTTTCTCAGCGTAACCGGATGGCTGAGATCGGGACAGCTGGGATCGGGGGGCAGATCGGGGTTTGGGCAGGGCGGCTGGGATCTATTCCCATGACACCTCGGCAAGGCCCGACAAGCGGATGCCGGCGTGGACCTTGTAGCGGGCGTTGACCCCGATCAACAGCGCGGTCAAGGACTCGGTCGTGCGCGACATCTCCAGGCGCCCGCAGTCCACGCAACGCAAACCCTCGATCCGCTCGATCAGCTCCGCCGCCTCGCGCTTGTCCGCGCGCGCGTCTCCGCACAGGAGCACGTCCTGATCCAGTGGATGGTCGGGGTCGGCCAGTGAGGCGGCGCTAACCGTATGCAAGCCGGAGACCACCCGCACACCGTCGGGAACCATCTCGGCGGCCTGCTCGGCCGCGGAGCCCTGCCACACGCCGAGCATCCTCGTCGCCTTGCCGCTGACCGCCGCCGCCAACGGCACGGTCGCGTCGATCAAGAGCTGGCCCGGCTGTAGAGCATCGCGCAGGTTGGTCAAGGTCTCGGACTGGTTCCTGAACGGCACGCTCAGGATCACGACGTTCGCGGCCCCCGCCGCGCCGGCGTTGTCGTACGCGTCGAACCGGCCGTCTTGGATCGCCCCGGCCGCCCGCTCGGCCGTTTCCGCCGCGCGTTCTGGGTCGCGCGAGCCGATCGCGATCGGGATGCCGGCCTTGGCGAGCCGGATCGCCAGGCCGAAGCCGAGCGCGCCCGACGCGCCGATGACCGCCACCGGATCGGTTTGGTTTGGCGCCACGGCGGCGGAGTATAGGCTGGCGGTGATGTCGCTCCCCTCTGCGGTCAAGATCAGGGAGGTCGGTCCGCGCGACGGCTTCCAGAACGAGCCCGAGACGATCGCGACCGACCGGAAGGTCGCCTTGATCGACGCGCTCGCGCGCACCGGGCTGAGGCGCCTGGAGGTGACCAGCTTCGTGCGGCCCGACGTGATCCCCCAGCTGGCGGACGCGGCCGAGGTGCTGGCCGCGATCGACGTACCCGAGGAGGTCGCCGTCAGCGTGCTGATCCCGAACGAGCGCGGCCTCGACCGCGCGCTCGCGCTGCGCGAGAAGTTGAGCGGGGGATCGAATTCGGCGGCCGGGGTTGGCGCGGCGGTGGATGGGCGAGGCGCATCGGCAAGTGAGGGTGCTGTGCGTGCGCGCGCGCACGTGCGCACGCGCGCACGCGCGGCCTTCGACGAGGTCAACGTGTTCATGTCGGCCTCAGAGACACATAACCGCAAGAACGTGAACATGTCGATCGCCGAGTCGCTGGCTGGCCTCGCCCGGGTGCTCGCAAGGGCACGCGCGGAGGGCCTGCGCTGCGAGGCGGTCATCTCGACCGCGTTCGGCTGTCCCTACGAGGGCAGGGTTCCGCCCGAGCGCGTTCTGGAGATCGCGGCGTCGCTGTGCGAAGCGGGCGCCCAGGAGATCGGCTTCGGCGACACGACCGGCATGGCCAATCCCAGGCAGGTCGGGGACGTGTTCGGGCTGTGGCGCGACGGCTTGCCGGGCGTGGAGCTGACCGCGCACTTTCACAACACCAGGGGCCAGGGCTTGGCGAACGTCCTGGCGGCGCTGTATGCCGGGATCGACAGCTTCGAGTCGAGCTTCGGCGAGCTTGGAGGCTGCCCGGTGCCGCCCGGGGCGACCGGGAACATCGCGACCGAGGATCTGGTCTCGATGCTCCACGAGATGGGGATCGCGACCGGCGTCGACCTGGATGCGCTGCTTTCGTGCGCTCGCGATGTGCGCGAGGTGCTGGGCCGGCCGCTGGGCAGCCACACGCTGGTTGCGGGGCCGATCGAGTGGAGGTGAAGGGGCGGGCGACGTTTCGAGGCGATGAGGAAACGAGCGAGCGCGAGCGATGTCGTCATGTCGCGTCTCTAGCATAAGAGTCGATGGGGGCTCCGCAGATAGTGTGGACCGTGGGACATTCGAACCACGAGATCGAGACGTTCCTCGACCTTGTGGCTCGCCACCAGGTCGCGTATCTGGTGGACGTGCGGTCTCATCCGTACTCCAGGTATGCGCCGCACTTCAATCGCGATGAGTTGCGGGCGTCGGTAGGGGCGTGCGGCATTCGCTACGCGTTCATGGGGTCGGCGCTTGGCGGGCGTCCTCGCGGCGAGGACCAGCTCGACGCCGACGGCCATGCGCTGTACGACAGGATGGCCGTGGAGCCTGTCTTCAACTCCGCGATCGACCGGGTTCTGAGTGGCGCTTCGGAGCATCGCATCGCGTTGCTGTGTAGCTGCGGACGGCCGCACGAGTGTCATCGTAGGATCCTGGTGGGGAAGGTCCTGTGCGATCGAGGCGCCGAGCTGCATCACATCCTTCCGGATGGCGAGGTGATGATCGAGCACGCGGTCGAGTTGAGAGACGATCACGCACAGGAAATGCTGTTCGGGCATGATGAACTGCCATGGAGATCTATACGATCGGTTTCACCCAGACGACCGCTGAGCGTTTCTTCGAGCGGCTAGCGGACGCGCGTATCGAGCGCCTGCTCGACGTTCGGCTAAACAACACCTCGCAGCTCGCCGGCTTCGCCAAGGCGCAGGATCTTCCTTACTTCGCAGGCCGGCTCGTCGGCGCGACCTATGAGCACGAGCCGCTGCTCGCGCCCACCCAGGACATACTCGACGCATACAAGAAGCGCAAAGGTGATTGGGCGGCGTATGAGCTGGAGTTTCTGGCCCTGATGGGGGGCCGCCGCATTCACGAGACCCTCTCGCCCGCGGCGTTCGAGCGGCGCACGGCGCTGCTGTGCAGCGAGGCCGAGGCCGAGCACTGCCACCGGCGCCTCGTCGTCGAGTTCCTGGCGGAGAGGTGGCCAGACGTCGAGATCGCTCACCTGTGAGCCGTGCGCATAGTCGTCAACCACGTCACGCGCATGACCGGGTCGCGCATCTGCGTCGCCGGCATCGAGACCGCGACCTATCGACACGTTCGCCCGGTGACCGGGCGAACCGATCCCCTGACGCGCGCGCTCCTGCGTGAGCACGGCGGGCCGTTCGGCGCCGGCGCGCTCGTCGACATCGGGAGAGTCATGGCCGTCCCCAACGCGCCCGAGATGGAGGATCACGAGTTCGAAGTGAGGCGCGCCAAGCGCGTCAGCGACATAGATGGCGGGACCTACCTCGAACTGCTGACCGCGATGCGTGCGGCCGATCTTGGCAGCGCATTTGGCCCCGAGCTCGAGCGGGTCAGCCGCACGTACGCCGTGGAGCCCGGCACCGGCGGCAGCTCGCTGGCAGTGCTGCGTGCCGAGAAGCGCCCGGTCTTCGAGATCAACGAGTACGGCGAGCTAAGGCTCTGGTACAACGACGTCGAACCGCCGGCATATCTATCGGTCAAAGACGTCAGGTTTTTCGAAGAGGACCAGAAAACGATCAAGACGAGCGCGGTCGATGACGTCAGCCGACGCCTAAGCCAGGGTGTCGAGGCCTTCCTGATGCTTGGCCTGACACGACCTTGGCTGAAGCCGGGCGAGACCCGCGAGCGACACTGGCTTCAGCTCAACGGGCTCTGTCTTGCCGATCGCGCGGTCGGCGACATACCGTAGCCCTATGGGCTGTGGCTGGGCTCCGCGGCCTGACGTGTGGCCTGGCGCGCGGCCTCCCGCATGACCCCGACGCAGTACTCCTGAACCGAGACCTCCAGCTCCAACGTCTGCGAGAGGATCGGTCGCGCGGAGGCGTCCATCACGCGCTTGGCTCTGCCGACCGCGACGTGGGAGTTCGCGAGCAGCTCGTCCACGAACGCTTGCGTGGCCGTCTCCAGCTCAGCGACGGGGACGACGCGGTTGACGAGGCCGATGCGGTGGGCCTCGGCGGCGTCGATGTTGGCGCCGGTCATGATCAGCTCCTTGGCCCGGCCGAGGCCGACTACGGCGGGAAGCCGTGAGGAGCCGCCGACGTCGGGGATGATCCCGAACCTGACCTCTGGCAGCCCGAGCTTGGAGTCCTCGGACGCTATGCGCAGGTCGCAGCCGAGCGCGACCTCCAGGGCGCCGCCGACGCAGGTGTGGTGGATCTGGCAGACGACCGGCTTCGGCATCGATTCGCAGAGGTTGGCGCAGTTCAGGAACACGTTGCGAAACGGCCTCAGCACGGACGGGTCGCCGGCGAACGAGGCCAGCTCGTTCAGATCCACGCCGGCGGAGAAGACCGGGCCCTCGCCGCGCAGGACCACGCAGTGCACGGAGGAGTTGTCGCACGCCCCCTGCAGGGCGTTGTCCAGCTCGACAAGCAGCGCCTGATTCATGGCGTTGCGCTTGTCGGGGCGGTTCAGGACGATGTGCCTGACGGCGCCCCGGTCTTCGGTGATTATGAGGCTCATCGGTTTGGTCCCAATCTGTTCTCGGGGATGTGTGTCGTAGCGTCCACGTGTGTAACAGGAGTGTAAGAGGGGCGGGTGAAGACTCTTTTTTTGGGACGGTGTCTGGCAATGGTTATACGCGTTGTCAAATTTTATATCCGTATTCTCGGCCTTTACATTCGCGATATACGATGGTATGGAGAGCAGCCTTCTGCCAGGACGATTCTGCCAGCCAGGGCGATTCTGCCAGGACGACATACGATGGTATAAGGGCCTCCGCCTGCTGGCTGGTTTCTCTCAGCTCAAATCCAGAACCGTCGTGGGCGGCGTGATTTCGTCGTCATCATGGCCCTCTCTGGGCACGATCGCGGTGCCGACCGCGAAGAACTCGATCGTGTGGCTGCCCCAGCCGTGGCTCTTCTCTTCCAGCGAGACGCCGACTATGCCCTCGGCGCCGATTTCCTGGGCCTCTGACTGCATCCGCTCCATGGCCAGCTCGCGGGCGTCGTACAGCGCCTGGGTGTAGTTGGCCAGCTCGACGTTGCGCCCCGTCTGGGCCATCGACTGCAACATGCCGCGGTGGGCCACGTGGTAGACGCAGCTGCCCATCACCATCCCGACGGGCCTGTGGCCCGTGCTGAGCAGCGTCCAGAAGTCCTGGCCCGAGAGGTCGCTCGTGAAGGGCCTGCCGTTGGGGGCGCGGTGCAGGACGCCGTCGCGATGCTTGACGGCTGTGCCGATCGCGATGAACTCGGCCATGTCCTGGCCCCACTCGTAGCGGCCGATGTCAAGGCGCACCCCCACGACGCCGTCGGCTCCGAGCTGGTCGGCCTCCTCCTCCATCCTCGTCATCGCCAGCTGCCTCGCCCCGTACATCGCTTCGGACAGGACGGTCATCTCCTGGCTTTTCTTCCAGCCGGCCAGCTGGATGCCGATGTGGTAGATCGAGCTGCCGACGACCAGGCCGAGCGGCTCGAAGCCGGCCTGCTTGACGAGCAGGAACTCGTTGACCGTCAGATCGGAGGTGAACAGGCCTGCTTGGTTCTGCGCGAGGCGCGCGCGGCCCGCCTCGGGGACACCCTCCAGCGAGGTCGGGTCGTAGGCGGTCTCGTGCTCCTCGGTCATGGTTTCGCTCCTTGTTGGGCCGTCGAAGGGGTGGAAGGGAAGGGGAGAGGGGTAGAGGTAAGGGTGCGGGCGTGAGGCGGTTGCGGTTCGGGTCGTCGTGGCGGGTCTCGCTAGGCGGACAGGTCGAGTATCGGTTTGGGGGAGCCGGCGGGGACGCCGGTGCGCTCGGCGATGGCGGTTCCGATCGCGTTGAACGTGATCATCAGCCCATCGCGCGAGCCGACGCCGAAGCTGCCGGCCAAATCCTGGCGGCGGGCGGTGTGCCCGATGCGCATGCCGACGATCCCGGCGGCGCCGAGGGCGGCGGCCTGGGCGCTGAGCTGGGCCATGACCGTCTCGCGGGCGTTATAAAAGGCTTGTGTGAACTCCCTCAGCTCGAAGTTCTGGGTCGTGCCGAGGCCGAACGCTTCGGCGCCGCCGATGCCCGGACCGAAGGAGTAGCCGGCGAAGAAGACCGAGCTCCAGGCGACGATCCCCAACGGCTCGAAGCCGGCTTCCACGAGCTTGGCGAATTCTGCGACCGACAGCTCGGTCAGGACCGGGGACGATCGCTCGGCGCGCGGCACGTTCCGAGACGATCGGCCGGCGCGCTGGCCGATCCCGGACGATCGGCCGCTCCCGGGCATTCGATGCGCGCGGCGTACGGCGGTGCCGAGAACATTGTGTTCGAGCGAGACCGAGCCCGCTTCGAGGTCGGCTTCGCCGGCTCTGGTCTCGACTTCGACGACGGCGTCCGCACCCACGCACTGGGCCTCCTCGGCCAGGCGGCGCAGCGCACGCGAGCGGACCTCGTTGAGGGCCTCGGACAGCGTGTCCAGCTCGAACATGAAACCGCCCGCGAAGCCGGCCTGACCCCAGCCCCCGCGCTGGCCCCAGGCGCCCTGGTAGCCCATCTGGTAGATCGAGCTGCCCATCACCTGAGAGACCGGCGTCAGCCCGAGCCGCTTGCAGAGCGCGAAACCGGCGATCGATAGGTCGGACGTGAAAACGACGGCGGGTCTGGCCGCCGCGCCCGGCGTTACGTCCGTCGCGCCTGGGGCCGCCCCGCGCTCGTCCGCAGACGCGCGTGGCCCGCCGGGCGCGGGGCTAGGCTGGCGGGGTGCGTCGGCGAGCTCGCGCAGACGCCGTTCGGCCGAGACGGGAATGTGGCCGGCTTCGATCCGGGCGAGGGACTCGCGCTGCTCAGCTTCTTCGGCCTGGGACTCCGCTGGTTCGGGCGTCAACTGTTCGGGCGTCTTGGCCATGCTCAGCCCAACAGCCCGTCGAGCGCGGCCCTCGCCTCCGAGCTGCGCTGCGCCTCGGCGCGCAGATCCCGGGTTAGAGCCGTGACCCAGGCCTGCGGGTCCAGCGGCTCGCGCTTGATCGAAATGCCGCCGACCTGACGCTCGCGCGAGCCTTCCAGGCGGGCGCCGTCGACAGTCAGCTCATAGCGCGTCCCGGCCAGCTCGACGCGTACGCGGCGGACGCGCTTCTGGCCGCGTCCCAAGAGGCCGCCGCCGGCGCGCTCGACGCGGGCGCTGCCGGGCAGCGAAGACTCGAGCTTGGCGGCCAATGCCTCGATCGAGATCCTCAGATCGCCGCCGTCCGCGCGCAGTCCGGCGGCCGCGAGATCGAACGTCTCTTCGGAATCCACAGCCTTGGAGGCTATCGCGGGCGAGGTCGTAAGGCACGCGCTCGGATAGGCTGCCTGTTGCGCCAGCGAGCGCTCTAGCCGGTGGTGGGGAGCGTGCTGGTCGCGGTGTGCGTGACCGCTTCCCAAAAAGAAAAACCCGACGACGAAGAGGGGACGATGGCGAAGATCGAGAAGGTGGGAGTACTTGGGGCCGGCTTGATGGGCCATGGGATCGCCCAGGTGGCGGCTCAGTCGGGGTACGAGGTCGTGTTGCGCGAGATCGACGACTCGACGCTCGGCAAGGGTGTCGGCAAGATCGAGAAGCAGCTTGCCAGAGCGGTCGAGAAGGGGAAGTCGAGCCAGCAGGACGCCGACGCCGTGCGCGCGCGCATACACGGCACCGTCGACTATCGCGACCTGGCCGACTGCGACCTCGTGATCGAGGCGATCACCGAGAATCTGGCGCTCAAGCTTGAGATGTGGAAGGAGCTCGACGCGATCGTCAAGCAGGAGGCCGTCTTCGCCACGAACACCTCTTCGCTGGCCGTGATCGACCAGGCGGCGGCGACCGGCAGGCCAGACCGGTTCGTGGGCCTGCACTACTTCAACCCGGCCCAGGTCATGAAGCTGGTCGAGGTCGTGCGCTGCGTGACCACCTCCGAGGAGGCGTTCGCGACCGCCCTGGAGTTCGCCGAATCCGAGAACAAGCTGGCGATCCCGACCAAAGACAGGGCGGGCTTCATCGTCAACAGGCTGCTCGTGCCGTACCTGCTGGACGGGATGCGCGCCTACGAAGAGGGCGTCGGCTCGGTCGTCGAGATCGACGAGGCGATGAAGGCCGGCGCGGGGCACCCGATGGGCCCCTTGACGCTGTCTGACTTCGTCGGCCTGGACACGCTCGGCTCGATCTGCGACGTCCTGTTCGACGAGTTCCGGGAGCGCCGCTTCGCCAGGCCGCCCGTCCTGCGCAAGATGCTGAGCGCCGGCTGGTACGGGCGCAAGTCGGGGGTCGGCTTCTACGACTACTCCGGCGAGGCGCCCGTCGCCAACCCCGGGATCTGAGGGTCGTGAGCGAGCGGCACGCGCGCGCGCGTGAGCAGGCGCTGAGAGGCGGTCCCGAGCGCCACCGCGAGAAGTCGGCCGAGCAGGGCAAGCTGCCGGTCAGAAAGCGGATAGGGCTGCTGCTGGACGACGGCTCGTTCGTGGAGGAGGCGCTGCTGGCCGAATGGCAAGAGGATGGGCTCGGCGCCGACGGGGTCGTGACCGGGATCGGGACCGTCGAGGGCAGGACGATCGCATTGATGGCCAACGACCCGACCGTCAAGGCCGGCTCGTGGGGCCCAAAGACGGTCGAGAAGATCCTGAGGATCCAGGAGCGGGCCCTACAGCTGAGGGTGCCGATGGTCTACCTGGTCGACTCGGCCGGCGCCAGGATCACCGACCAGGTCCAGATGTTCCCGGGCCGGCGCGGCGCCGGCCGGATCTTCTACAACGAGGTCAAGCTTTCGGGCGTCGTGCCGCAGGTGTGCGTCCTGTTCGGCCCGAGCGCCGCCGGCGGCGCCTACATCCCGGCGTTCTGCGACATCGTGATCATGCGGGAAGGCAACGCCTCGATGTACTTGGGCTCGCCAAGGATGGCCGAGATGGTGATCGGCGAGAAGGTCAGCCTCGAGCAGATGGGCGGCGCGAAGATGCACACGGGCGTCAGCGGCTGCGGGCATCAGCTTGTCGAGGACGACATGCAGGGAATTGGCTTGGCACGGCGATATCTCGGGTATATGCCAAGCAACTGCGACACGCGCCCGCCGCTGGTCGGGCCGGGCGATGTCAAAGCCAGCCGGATCGCCAAGCAGGCGATCGAGGAGATCGTGCCGGCCGACGAGAACAAGCCGTTCGACATGAAGGCCCTGATCGAGGCCGTGATCGACGAGGGCTCCTTGCTGGAGGTCCATCCGAGGTGGGCCAAGGAGATCGTCGTCGGCTATGCGCGCCTGGACGGCTTGGCGATCGGGATCGTCGCCAACCAGCCCAAGCACAAGGGCGGCGTCCTGTTCGGCGACTCCGCCGACAAGGCCGCCAGATTCATCTGGACGTGCAACGCCTTCAACGTGCCCTTGCTGTTCCTGGCTGACGTGCCGGGCTTCATGATCGGCAAACAGGTCGAGCGCGAAGGCATCATCAGGCACGGGGCCAAGATGATCAGCGCCGTCAGCGAAGCGAACGTGCCGAAGATCTCGGTGATCGTCAGGAAGGCTTACGGCGCCGGCCTGTACGCGATGGCGGGTCCCGCCTTCGAGCCGGACGCGTGCATCGCCCTGCCGAGCGCCTCGATCGCGGTCATGGGCCCCCAGGCGGCGATCAACGCCGTCTACTACAACCAGCTGCAGGCGATCGAAGACGACGCCGAGCGCGAAGCCAAGACCGAGGAGCT
>DATJWI010000273.1:0-2843 GCA_035501375.1 Solirubrobacteraceae bacterium | reverse complement strand
CGCCTTCGGCGAACGCAGCCTGGAAGATCGTCGGGTTCGAGGTCGCCCCGACGACCGCGCAGTCGTCGATCAGGCCCTGCAGGTGCCCGCCCCTGATCGACGCCCTCGAGAGCGAGTCGATCCAGACGCTCTGGCCGTACTCCGAGAGGCGTTGCAAAGGCTGCTCAGACATCGGTGCGCTGCCTCCTTCGTCGGACTCGACCTTCGGCGCCGCCGATCGGGTATCGCGCCCGCTCGCTGGATCGCTCATTGAAGACTATGTGCCCGCTCGCTGGGTATATCACCGCGGATCATTCACTTTCTGGAAAGGACCGCGCGCGCGCGCGCGACGATGTTCTCGACGCTGAAACCGAGCTCTTCGAGCACGATCTGGCCGGGCGCCGAAGCGCCGAAGCGATCGATCCCGAGCACGTCTCCGCGATCGCCGACCCAGCGCCACCAGCTCAGGCTGGCGCCCGGCTCGACCGCCAGCCTGGCGGCCACTTTCGGCGGCAGGACCCCGTCGCGGTACTCCTCGGCTTGGGCTTCGAACAGCTCGACGCATGGCATCGAGACGACCCTCACCCTTGTTCCCGGGCCCGCACCGTCGCCCTTCCACGCGCCCGCACCGGCGTCCGCGTCAGTGCCTGCTCCTGCTCCTGCTCCTGCACCGGCACCCAACCCCGCACCCGCACCCGCACCCGCAAGGATGCGCGCGGCCGCGAGCGTAAGCGGGACCTCGGCGCCGGTCGAGATCAGGATCAGCTCGGGCTCGGAGCCGGGCTGAGAGTCCCACAGGACATAGCCGCCCCGCTCCAGGCCACTCGCCTGGCCGAGGCCGTCGCCGTCGCGGTCGAGCACTTCGACGTTCTGCCTGGACAGCAGCAGGGCGACCGGCCCGTCGTCGCGTTCGAGCGCGACGCGCCAGGCCTCGACGGTCTCGTTGGGGTCGCCCGGCCTGATGACCCACAGCTTGGGGATCGCTCTCAAGGCGGCGTAGTGCTCGACCGGCTGGTGCGTCGGGCCGTCCTCGCCGAGACCGACCGAGTCGTGGGTCCAGACCCAGACGACCGGCAAGCCCATCAAAGCCGACAGCCGGACCGAGGCGCGCATGTAGTCGGAGAACATCAGGAAGGTCGAGCCGTACGGCTTGACGATGCCGCCGTGGGCTGCCAGGCCGTTGACGATCGCGCCCATCGCGTGCTCTCTGATCCCGAACGGCACGTTGCGCCCGGCGTGAGGCTTTGAGAACTCGCCGGCGCCCTCGAACAGGGTCTTGGTCGACTCGACCAAGTCGGCGGCGCCGCCGATCGTGTTCGGGGAGTAGGGCTTGAAGGCGGCCATCGTCTTCTGGCCGGCCGCCCTGGTCGCCATCGCGGTGCCCGGCGCGAAGCTCGGCAGCGCCTCGCGCCAGCCCTCGCGCAGGCCGGAGCCGCTCCACGCGAGATCCCATTCGGCGGCCAGGTCGGGGAGCTCGTTGCGCCACGCCTCGAAGCGTGCCCGCCACTCGGCGTTCGCCTTGGCGCCGGCCTCCTTCAAGGACATGTGCTGGCGTACGGTCTCGTCGACCCAGAACATACGGTCCGGGTCCTCGAAGCCCATCGCGACCTTGGTGGCCCTGACCTCCTCCTCGCCGAGGGGCGCGCCGTGGGCCTTGGCGGTGTCGATCGCGTTGGGCGCCGGATAGGCGATGTGCGATCTGATCGAGACGAACGACGGGCGCTCGCGTTCCGCGCGCGCCGCCTCAAGCGCCGCAGTCAGTTCATCCAGATCCTCGGAGTCCGCGACCCGCTGCACGTGCCAGCCGTCGGCGGCCAGGCGCTCGACGTGGTTCTCGCCGTCGAATGAGATCGAGGTCGATCCGTCGATCGTGATCCGGTTGTCGTCGTAGCAGACGACGAGCTTGCCCAGGCCGAAGTGGCCGGCGATCGAGGCCGCTTCCTGGCTGATGCCCTCCATCATGTCGCCGTCCGAGCAGATCGCATAGGTGTTGTGGTCGACGATGGTCGAGCCCGGCCGGTTGAAGCGCTCCGCGAGGAAGCGCTCGGCGATCGCGAAGCCGACGGCGTTGGCGAAGCCCTGGCCGAGCGGGCCGGTCGTGACCTCGACGCCGGGCGTGTCGCCGCGCTCGGGGTGCCCGGGCGTGCGCGAGCCCCATTGCCTGAACTGTTCGAGATCGTTCAGGCCGAGGTCGTAGCCGGCGAGGTGCAGGAGCGAGTACTGCAGGACGCAGGCATGCCCGGCGCTGAGCACGAACCTGTCGCGCCCGGGCCAGCCCGGATCGGACGGATCGGCCTTTAGGAACCGCTTGAACAGCGTGTAGCCGAGCGGCGCCAAGGCCATCGCCGTGCCCGGGTGCCCGGCGTCTGCCTTCTGGACCATGTCCATCGCCAGGCCCCTGACCGTGTCGATCGACAGGCGCTCTACGTCGTTCGCGGGCACGGCCCGATCCTAGAGCCTGAGAGCCCTGCGCGCCGCCCGACCACACGCCTGTCCGCGCTTGGTCTGGGCAGGCGCCGTCCCCGCCCTTTCAGTTCGCGTCCGCTGCGGCTCAGCCCGCGTGCGGGCGGCGGCGGCGGGCCGGCAGGCACGTCAGCGAATGGACACGCCCCGACGCGCACCAGCGCCGGCTCGGCCTGACCCGGACCAGCCAGTGCAGGTCGTGCCGGCAGTGCGACCTTCGATACGGCCACCGTTCGTGCAGCGAGCGCAGCATGCGCTGCCCCTCACATCTCGGCATCCTCATCTCTCCCGGTACCTCCCTCTGCTTCGCTCGTCCCGGCGCGCGCGCGACCTGCGGACCCCGGCGGCTCCCCGCCATCGCCCTGTCGTCCTGGTCGGCCAACGCGCTTCCCGACCATGGG
>DATJWI010000272.1:0-5612 GCA_035501375.1 Solirubrobacteraceae bacterium | reverse complement strand
GTCCTTGCCGATCCAGCTCCCGCCGGCCCGCTCGGCGATCTGGAGCATCCGCCCGTCCACGTGCTCCGGCACGCCCGCGACCATGCTCTTCGGCGGGTCTCCCAGCCACTTCGGCCAGTTCTCTCTGACGAGGTCCAGGTTGCCGCCGATGCCGCCCGAGGTCACGAGCACCGCCGGCGCCCTCACCTCGAACTCGCCTGCTTCGATCCTCGAGCTGGCCTGCCCGCGCTCGATCCCGCTGTGCTCGAGCACCCTGCCCTTTACACCGTCCACCGCGCCGGCCGTCCTGGTCAGCTCGTCGACCCTATGCCTGCACAACACTTCCACGGCGCCGCCCGCGCGCGCGCGAGTCAGACTGTCGAGAAACGGCGCCACGACCCCCGGCCCGGTTCCCCACGTCAAATGGAACCTCGGCACCGAGTTGCCGTGGCCGATCGCCCCGTAGCCGCCCCGCTCGGCCCAGCCCGGGTTCGGCAGCCACCTCAGGCCCTTGCCGTACAGCCACTCCCGCTTGCCGCCCCCCGCCCACTCCACGTACGCTTCCGCCCACCTCTTCGGCCACTCGTCCTCCGGCCTGTCGAACGCCGCCGTCCCCGACCAGTCCTGCCAGGCCAGCTCCGCCGAATCCTTCACGCCCCACCGCCTCTGCTCCGGCGTGTCGACCATGAACAGGCCGCCCAGCGACCACCACGCCTGCCCGCCCAGCGACTGCTCCGGCTCCTGCTCGACCAGCACGACCTTCTTCCCGGCGCCGGTCAGCTCGGCCGTCGCCACCAGGCCCGCCAGCCCGGCGCCGACCACCACCACGTCCGCCTCGTACACGCTTACCTCCGACATTCGCGCGCGCATCCTATGCGCTGCTGCGCCGTCCGTCGCCTGCCCTCCCATCTGAGATGATCGCCTGCGTGGCGGTGCCCGAGGCAAAGCACACGATCGAGCTGGACGGGCGGCGACTGGCCTGGCGCTCGCTGGGCTCCGGTCCGGCGCTCGTGCTCGTCAACGGCTACTCCGCCACGGCGGCCGACTGGGACCCGACCCTGCTCGGCGCCCTGGCCGCCTCGTTCGAGCTGATCTGCCCGGACAATCGCGGGGTCGGGGACTCCCAGCTCGGCGACCCCGGCGAGCTGTCGATCGATGCGATGGCCCGCGACTTGATCGCGCTCCTGGACGCGCTCGGCCTGGAGCAGGCATCGTTCGCCGGCTGGTCGATGGGCGGGTTCGTGGCCCAGACGATGGCGACGCTCGCGCCCGCGCGTGTGCGCCGGATGGTCCTGCTCGCCACCGATCCCGGCGGCTCGGCCGCGACGCTCGCCGACCCCGACGTCTGGGGCCGCCTGACCGACGACTCCGGCAGCCCCCGCGAGCAGGCCACCCGGCTGCTCTCGGTCCTGTTCCCGCCTGAGGTAGCGGTCGCGATCGACCGCATGTTCGGCGAGGTCGTCGCCGGCGCCCGCGCCGCGCTCTCACCCGTCGCGTTGAGGGCCCAAGAGCGTGCGATCGAAGCCTGGCACGCCCGCGAGCCCTCCGGGCCCGGCCCTGGCACGCCGCCTGTCCTGGCCCTGTGCGGCGGCCTCGATGTCGTCATCCCGCCGGCCAACCTCAAAGCGCTCGCCGCCCGCTGGCCGGGCGCCAAGACCGAGGTCTTCGATGGTGGCGGCCACGCCTTCATGGCCCAGGAGCCCGAACGGCTGGCCGCGGCGATCACCGGATTTCTGGCGCAGGACGCGCCGGAGGCGTGATCCGGGACGATGCTCTACTACAGCCACCCCGTCTGCTCAGAGCACGACCCGCGGGCCCACATTGCATCGCACCCGGACACGCCCGAGCGTCTCTCGGCGATCGAACGCGCCCTCGCCGAGCGCGACTGGCTGGGAATGGAGCGCCGTCTCGCCCCGGCCGCGACCGACGAGCAGTTGCTGCTCGTCCACACGCCCCGCCACATCGAGCGCCTGCGCGAGTTGTGCCTCTCCGGCGGGGGCCCGATCGACCCCGACACCGCCGTCGGCGAGCCCTCCTTCAGGGCCGCCCTGCACGCGGCGGGCGGGGCCATCGAGATGACCAGGGCGCTGCTGGCCGGCGAGGCGCCGCTCGGCTTCTGCGCCGTGCGTCCTTCCGGACACCACGCCGAACCGGACCGGGCGATGGGCTTCTGCCTGTTCGACAACGTAGCGCTCGCCGCCGCCTACGCGCTCGCCGAGCTCGGCGCCGAGCGCGTGTTCGTGCTCGACTGGGACGTCCACCACGGCAACGGCACCGCCGAGGCGTTCCGCTCGCGCCGGGACGTCCTGTTCGCGAGCATCCACCAATCCGGGATCTTCCCCGGCACCGGCTCGCTCGGCGACGTCGGCTCGGGCCCTGGGATCGGCTACACGATCAACCTGCCGGTCCCGGCCGGCTCGGACTCCGAACTGTGGCTGTCCTTGCTCGAGCACATCGTCCTGCCTGCGGCCGGCGCCTTCGAACCCGACCTGGTCCTGATCTCCGCCGGCTTCGACGCGCACCTCGCCGACCCGCTCGCCGACTGCAGGCTCGACGCTTCCGACTTCGCCCAGATGGCCCGCCACGTCCGTGACTTCGCGCGCGCGCGAACGATCCCGCTCGGGGCCGTCCTGGAGGGCGGCTACGCGCCGGCGGCGCTCGCCGAAAGCGTCGTGGCGACGCTCGCAGCCCTCGAGGACGACATCCCCGCCGAGTCCGCGGCGCCCGAGCCCTTCTTCACCTCGCGGGCCGCCGCCCAGATCGCCCAGCACTGGCCGCTGTGATGGAGCTCGTCCGCCTGCGCGACGGCTCCGAGCTGAGGCTGCGCAGGGCCGTGCCGGCCGACGAGCCTGCGCTGCGCGCCTTCCTGGAAGGCCTCTGCCTGGAGTCCCGGCGCCTGCGCTTCTTCACCGGCGCCGCCGACATCGAGACCGCCGCCCATCTCGCCGCCGCCGCCGGTCCCGAGCGCTACGGCCTGGTCGCGCTCGACGCCGAGGGCCAGGTGGTCGGCCACGCCACCTACGTCCAGCTCGACGCTCCTCGCGGCGCCGCCACGCACGCCGAAGTGGCGGTCGAGATCGCGGACAGCCTGCACGGCCAGGGCCTGGCCACGATCATGATCGAGCGCCTTGGCGCGGTCGCCGAGCAGCGCGGGATCGTGAACTTCGTCGCGGAGGTCCTGCCCGAGAACCGCGCGATGCTCGACGTCTTCAGGGACGGCTTCGACGCCCACCTGACGTTTCACGAAGGCACCGACCTGGTCGAGTTCCCGACCGCCGCCTGGCGCCTGGCGCGCCGCCGCTTCGACTAGCGGCGGCTCCCGGCGGTCTTGATCCGGTCGAGGCGGCTCAGTGCGCCGCTGCCCGATCCAGGCGACCCGCCGCTTCGGCTGACAGCCGATCGCGCGCGTCCGGGTGCGCCGCGTTCTCGATCAACAGCCTGGCCTGCGCCCGCTGGCTGCGCCCGAACACCTTCGCGCAACCCTGCTCGGTGATCACCGCCGAGTGCTGGAAAGAGGTCACCGGCTCGCTCAGTCTCCCCACGATCGTCGAGCTCGAACTCTGCTCGTGCCAGGAGCGCAACGCGATCACCGCGTGGCCGCCCGCCGAGTGCAGCGCCCCCGCGACGAAGTCCGGCTGCCCGCCGAAGCCCGAATACAGGCGCCCGCAGATATGGCTCGCCCCGGCCTGGTCGGCCAGGTCGACCTGCAGGGCGGTGTTCACCGACGTCATCTGGCGCTGGTCCGCGATCCTCGCCGGGTCGTTGGTCGTCTCGGTCCTCGCCATCCGTACCCGCCGGTTGCCGTCGACCCACTCGTACAGCTCCTTCGAGCCGAACATGAACGAGCACACGATCTCCCGGTCGCGCTCCAGCGCGCCCTCGCCCTCCAAGGTCATCACGCCGTCGGAGATCATCTCCGACCACACTCTCAGCCCGCGCCTGTTCCGGACCGCCCTCAATGTCGCGTCGGGCACCTTGCCGATCCCCAGCTGCAGCGTCGCGCCGTCCTCGATCAAGTCCGCCACGCGCTCGGCGATCGCCTGGTCGTGCGCGTGCGCCGCCCCGACCTTCGGCGTTGACAGCTCTTCGTCGACCTCGATCCCGTAGTCGACCTCGTCCAGATCCAGCTCGCCGTCACCGTATGTGTACGGCATCTTCGGGTTCATCTGCGCGACCACCAGCCCGCCGCGCGCGCGGACCCGCTCGACGGCGGCCCTCAAGATGTTCACCTCGATCCCCAGCGACACCTTCCCGTCAACGGGGACCGTCGTGTGCAAGAGCGCCGCGTCCGGCGGCCTCATCGTCGCGAACAGCCTCGGCACGAGCGACAGTCTCATCGGCAGGTAGTCCAGGCGCTCGCCGCCGTCCCGCATCCCCGGGCCGACGAACGGGGTCTCGTAGATCACACCTTCGCGCTCGGGCAGCTGTGCCTGCGCGGCCAGCATGAACAGCCGGTAGCGCTCGACCGCCTCGTCCAGCGTCTTCAGCAGCACCGCCGGGCCGGCCATGTTGCCGCTCGCGACAATCCTCGGCTCGGGCCCGTCGAGCGCTCTCAGCGCCTCGGCCAGGCGCTCGGTCGAGACGGTCTTCATCGGGCCGGCACGGTCCTCATGCCTGGCACCCTACGCGCGCGCGTAGGCGGCTCATGCCGGCGCCTCGTGTGTCCTCATGCCGGGCACCCTACGTGCGCGCGCGGGCGCCGTCATTCGGAATAACTACTGACCGGGTCCAGTGACTACTGCGGTGGCGTCCTCGCCGCCCCGGCGGTTGACTGTGGTACGGGATCCGGAGCGGCGCAGGGTCGGCCGCCCGGCTCCACCCTTTCCTACGAGAAAGAAGCAGGCTTGAGCACCTCTCCGACAGCCCCCGCAGCGCTCGAGCTGGTGCGTCCCTTCGCCAAGCTCTCGCGCGCCGACGTCGCCTATGCCGGCGGCAAGGGCGCGAACCTCGGCGAGCTGACCGCCGCCGGGCTGCCGGTGCCGCCGGGCTTCGTCGTCGGCGCGCCCGCCTACGCCGCCTTCCGTACCGAGTCGGGCGTACGCGAGCAGCTCGCCACGATCCTCGCCGACGTCGACGTCGAGGACAGCCAGGCGCTCGACGCGGCCTCCCAGGCGGCCCGCGAAGCGGTCCTGGCGGCTGCCATGCCCGCTTCGCTTCGCTCGGCGATCCTCGCCGCACACGCCGAGCTGGTTGCCGCCGTCCCCGCGGCCGCCCCAGGCGCTGAGGTCGCCACGAGCGGCGCGGCCGCCGTGAACGGAGCCGGCGTCGGTGGGGCTCACGCCAACGGCCGGGCACAGGTGGCGGTCGCGGTCCGCTCGTCGGCCACCGCCGAGGACACCGCCTCGGCGTCGTTCGCCGGGATGAACGAAACGTACTTGAATGTGACGGCTCCCGAGGAGGTCATCGACGCGGTCAAAAAGTGCTGGGCTTCGCTGTTCGGCGCCCGCACGATCTACTACCGGGGCCGGCGCGGGTTCAGCCAGGCGGACATGGACATCGCGGTCGTGGTCGAGCTGCAGATCCCGTCGACCAGGTCCGGCGTCATGTTCACCGTCGACCCGGCCTCCGGCGCGCGCGACCACCTGGTCATCGAGGGCTCGTTCGGCCTCGGCGAGGCGGTCGTCTCCGGGAGC
>DATJWI010000271.1:0-5351 GCA_035501375.1 Solirubrobacteraceae bacterium | reverse complement strand
GACGCTGGCCCCGGCGGTCGTCGGCCCGGAGGTCAGGGAATTGAGCGAACGGCTCGAGGACGGCGAGATCATGGTCCTCGAGAACGTGAGGTTCGAGCGGGGCGAGACCGATGACGACCCCGAGCTGGCAAGAGCCTTGGCCGAGCTGGCCGACCTGTATGTGGACGATGCCTTCGGGGCGGCCCACAGGGCCCACGCGAGCACCGCGGGCGTCGCTCGCCTCTTGCCGAGCGCGGCGGGGCGTTTGCTCGAACGCGAGGTCAAGACGCTGAGCGCGATCCTGGAGGACCCGCCGCGGCCGCTCGTCGCCGTGCTCGGGGGCGCCAAGGTGGCCGACAAGATCGCCGTCATCGACCGCTTCCTGGGGCTGGCCGACGCGATCGTGATCGGCGGCGCGATGTGCTTCCCGTTCCTCGCGGCCGAGGGCCACTCCGTCGGCGCGTCGCTGTGCGAGCAGGAGGACGTCGAGCACGCCAGAAGCGCGCTCGCCAAGGCCAGCGAGTGCCTGCCTCGGCCCGAGCGCGCCGCGCTCGAAGCCGCCCGCGGCGGCGCCGGCCAACCGGCAGCCGCGCCGCCCGCCGCGCGGCTGTGCTTGCCCAAAGACCTGGTCGTCGGCGAGCGCCTGGACGCCGACTCGCCCGCGAGGGTGCTGCCCGGCATTGAGGTCCCGGCCGGGTGGATGGGCCTCGACATCGGCCCGGCCACCGCCGAGCTGTACGGCGAAGAGATCGCGCAGGCCGGAGCGGTCTTCTGGAACGGGCCGATGGGCGCGTTCGAGCTGGAGCCGTTCGCGGCCGGGACCAAGGCCGTCGCGGAAGCGGTCGCCAAAGCAGCCGGCACCACGGTCGTCGGTGGCGGCGACTCGGCCGCCGCGCTCGTTCACTTCGGGCTCGAGCACTCGGTCGACCACCTGTCGACCGGCGGCGGCGCCACGCTCGAGCTGGTCGAGGGGCACATTCTGCCGGGTCTCGAGGCCCTGAACGGGGCCGGGGTGTCGGCATCGTGAGCGGGATCCGGGACGGCGGCGGCGACGCGGCCGCGAACGGTGACGCGGCCGGGCGCGACGGCGCGGCGGGACGCGAAGGCGCGGCCACACGTGTCCCGCTGATCGCCGGCAACTGGAAGATGTACAAGACCGAGGCCGAGGCCGAGGAGTACATCCAGGCGCTGCTCCCGAAGGTCTCCGGCGCGGACGGCGTCGACGTGGCGATCTGCGTTCCGTTTACGGACCTGCGCGCGATGGTCGACTCGGCGAGGGGCTCGCGGGTGGAGGTCTACGCCCAGAACATGTATTCCGAGCCCGAGGGCGCCTATACAGGCGAGATCTCGGCGCCGATGCTGTGCGAGCTCGACGTCAAAGGCGTCGTGCTCGGCCATTCCGAGCGCCGGCAGCTGTTCGGCGAGACCGACGCCGCGCTGGCCGCCAAGATTCCGGCCGCGCTGGCCGCCGGCCTGCAGCCGATCCTGTGCGTCGGGGAGACCGAGTCCGAGCGCGACGCCGGCGAGACTAGGCGCAAGCTGAGGCAGCAGGTCCGCGACGACCTGGCGGGCGTCCCCGGCGAGCGCCTGGCCGAGGTGACGATCGCGTACGAGCCGATCTGGGCGATCGGCACCGGTCGCGTGGCGACGCCCGAGCAGGCCCAGGAGGCGATCGGCTTCATCAGGGCGCTCGTCGGCGACCGCGACCGGGAAGCCGCCGAGCGTGTGCGGATCCTGTACGGCGGGTCGGTCAAGCCCGAGAACGCAAGCGAGCTGCTGGGGCTGCCCGACGTCGACGGCGCCCTCGTCGGCGGCGCCTCGCTGCAGGCCGACTCGTTCGCCGCGATCGTGGCCGCAGCGAGGCCATGAGCAGAGTCTGCTTGGTCGTGTTGGATGGCTGGGGTTTGGCCGAGCCGGGCCCCGGCAACGCGATCTCGCTGGCGCGGACGCCCGTGTTCGACGGGCTGTGGGCGCAGAACCCGCATACCGAACTGCTTGCGGGCGGGCGCGCGGTTGGTCTGCCGGAGGGCCAGATGGGCAACAGCGAGGTCGGCCACCTGAACCTCGGCGCCGGCGCGGTCATCCGCCAGGATCTGGTCAGGATCGACGACGCGATCGCCGACGGCTCGTTCGCGGCCAACCCGGTCATCGGGGCGGCGTTCGCGGACGTCGATCGGGTGCACCTGATCGGCCTGGTCTCGGACGGCGGCGTGCACTCTTCGCTCGAGCACCTGCTGGCCCTGATCGAGTGCGCGCGCGAACACCCGGCCGGGAAGGACGGCAAAGCCAAAGACGTGATCGTGCACGCCTTTACAGATGGCCGAGACACGCTTCCGGAAGCCGGCGCCGGCTACCTGGATCGCCTCGACGCGACGCCCTGGGCACGCGTGGGCTCGGTGCTCGGGCGCTACTGGGCGATGGACAGGGACCGGCGCTGGGAACGCACCCAGCGCGCCTACGACCTGCTGGTCCATGGCCGCGCCGAGCACCGCGCCACGAGCGGGGGAGAGGCGGTACGGGCGGCCTACGAGCGCGGCGAGACCGACGAGTTCGTCGAGCCGACCGTCGTCGGCCAGGACACGGCGATCGCGCCGGGCGACAGCGTGATCGCGTTCAACTTCAGGCCCGACAGGATGCGCCAGATCTCGAGGGCCCTGGCCGAGCAAGGCTTCGGCGAGGGCGATGAGGAGCTGCCCGGCTGGAGCGGGCGCGGGGGCGCGCGGCCCCTCGCGCGCTACACGACCCTGGCCGAGTACGAGGAAGACTGGTCCTACCCGGTCGCGTTCGGACCGGAGCGTCCGACCACGACGCTGGCCGCCACGATCGCCTCGACCGGAGCCCGGCAGCTGCACGTCGCCGAGACCGAGAAGTACGCGCACGTCACGTACTTCTTCAACGGCGGCGTCGAGACCGCGCAGGCGGGAGAACGGCGCGAGCTGGCGCCGTCGCGGCGGGACGTGCCGACCTATGACCACGCGCCCGAGATGAGCGCCAAGCAGGCAGCCGACGCGTTCGTGGCCGGCTGGCGCGAGGACGGGGCGGGCGGGGTCCGCTTCGGGATCATCAACTTCGCCAACGCGGACATGGTCGGACACACCGGGGTCATCCCGGCGGCCGTGCGCGCGGTGGAGACGGTCGACGCCTGTCTCGGCGAGGTCGTCGCGACGGTCGAGGAGACCGGTGGCGCGTGCGTGATCACGGCCGACCACGGCAACGCCGATCACATGCTCGAGCCCGACGGCAGCCCGAACACGGCGCACTCCTTGAATCCGGTGCCCTTGATCGTGGCGGGCGCCGGCGACCTGAACCTGCGTGGGGGAGGCATCCTCGCCGACGTCGCGCCGACCGTGCTCGACCTGTTGGGCATCGAGCAGCCGGCCGCGATGACCGGCCGTTCGTTGGTCGAAACGGTAACTCCGCCGTAGGCGGTGTCTCACGGCTTCGGCCGAGCGCCGCTAGGATCTGCTCCATGGACCGCTCTCGGATGGCGCTAAGCGCGTTCTTCGTAAGCGCGGGCGTCAACCACTTCGTGATGCCCAAGCCCTACGAAGCGATCGTCCCGGCGAGCATCAAAGACGACGCCGGGCGCCTGGTCGCGCTCAGCGGCGCCGCTGAGATAGCGGGCGGGATCGGCGTGCTGCTGCCAGGCGCGCGCAGGCTCGCCGGCCTCGGCCTGATCGCGCTGTTGGCGGCAGTGTTTCCAGCGAACGTCTATATGGCGCGGAACCCCGAGCATTTCAAGCGCATCCCGCGCTGGGCGCTGTACGCGCGGCTGCCCTTGCAGCCCTTGATGATGCGCTGGGCCTGGCGGGCGACCAGGTCGTGAGCCGTGTGCGCGACAGGCGGCCCGAAAGAGAGCATCCGACGCTGCTATATCTTGACTTAGCAGGCTCGTAGTAACGATTGTCACCATGTCGAGCGCGACCGCAGTCAAGATCACAACTGACCAACAGGAGTCGCTGAGCGACGGCGAGCTTCGCGCTTGGCGCGGTCTGCTGCGAGCGCATGCCTGCCTGGCCAAGCGCCTGGACGCGGCCCTCGAGCGCGAGCACGGCCTGCCGATGAGCTCCTACGAGGTCCTGCACCGTCTCGACGAGGCCGGCGCCGGACGGATGCGCATGTGCGATCTGGCCGACCAGGCCCAGCTCTCGCGCAGCGGCCTGACCAGGCTGGTGGACCGCCTGGAGCGCGACCGTCTGCTGGAGCGCTGCTCCTGCGAACACGACGCCCGCGGCTCCTACGCGTGCCTGACCGAACTGGGCCGCGAGCGCCTCGCCCAGGCGCGCACCACCCACCTGGCGGTCATCCGCGAGCACTTCTTTTCGCGCTTCTCCGAGCCCGAGCTGGCCGCGCTCGCGGACATGTGGGACAGGGTCGCGCCGTGCGCCAACGGCAACGGCGATGTCAGCGACGTCGGCCATGCCTCCGGCGTCGGCCACGCCAACGGCGATGGTCATGCCAACGCCAACGGCAACGGCCACGCCAACGGCGATGGTCATGCCAACGGCAACGGCAACGGTCATGTTACGGGCGTCGGGCACGCCAATGTCCGAGCCGGCGGCGTAGCGCACGCCAACGGCAACGGACACTCCTGACGACACCGGCTACAGGCCGGTTTTCTTTTGTCTTCTTTCAGCCGTCCGGCTCGCTCGGGGCGCTCGGCGTCCGGACGGGCGTCCCGGACGCGGCGGCGCGGTCGAGCGTCTCGCGCATCCGGCGGCGGTGGCGGCGATGGGCCAGGAACGCCCCGCCGCCGGCGAGCAACAGGGCGACGAGGCCGTAGATGCCGAACGCCTCGATCGCGTTGCCGGCCGCGGTTCCCAGGAAGTAGGCGATCAGGCCGATCGCGGTCGCCCAGCAGATGCCCCCGAGCGCGTTCCACAGAAAGAAGGAGCGCCACCGCATCTTCGTGGCGCCCGCCAGCCACGATGCCCACACGCGCAGTCCGAGGATGAACCGGCCGAAGAAGACGGCCTTCGGGCCGTGCTTCTCGAAGAAGGGCTCGCCCAGGACCAGCACCTCCTGGCGCTGGCGCTGAAAGCGGCCCGGGCGCTGAAGCAGCCAGCGCCCGCCCTTGCGGCCGATCTGATAGCCGATGTTGTCGCCCACGATCGCCCCCGCCGCGGCGACCGCGATCACGATCCCGATCTCCATTTTGCCCTGCGAGGCGAGCACCGCGGCCGTGATCAGACCGGTCTCGCCCGGCACCGGCACGCCGCTCGACTCCGCCATCACGACCGCGAACAGCAAGGGATAGCCGAACGTTTCGACGAGTTTGCTGACGTCTACGATCGCGGCGAGCATGGCCTCGGCCTGGAGTTCATCCTCGTAGGATGGCGCACCGATGCCCAACTTCACGATCGAGGCCCGCG
>DATJWI010000270.1:0-17771 GCA_035501375.1 Solirubrobacteraceae bacterium | reverse complement strand
GCGCTGGCGGCCGCCGGACTGCTGACCTATGCCGGCTCGCGCATGCGCGCCGGCCGCCACCTGGAGCCGCCGCTGCGCCGCGAGCACCCCGAGCCGCCACTGCGCCGCGAGCAGCCGGCGCCTCCATCCCAGCCAGGCTCTGCGCCCGAGCCGCGCGCACGGGGCGGGCGGGCCAAGTACCCGCCCGGCCCGACGGCCAGGACCGTCCAGTCAGCGCGTAGGCGACCGGTGGCCGCGGTCAAAGCGGCAGAGCAACTGTCGTTCGAAGACAGTCCGACCGAGCCTGACCAGCGTCCCTCTTGAGGCCTCTTCGAGGCTGACCCGAGGCCAGCCTATCATTGCGCGGACGATGCCGACCAGCCCGCCAGAGGGACCTGCCTCCGTCAGCGCCGTAGCCGAAGGGCTGCGCGAGGTCGGCTACCTGCCCGGCGAGTCGACGGCTTTGGTCGCCTACCTGGCGACCAGGCTCGGCAAGCCGGTCCTGGTCGAGGGGCCGGCCGGCGTCGGCAAGACGGAGCTGGCCAAGGCGCTGGCGGCCTATTTGGGCAGAGAGCTGGTCAGGCTGCAGTGCTACGAGGGCCTCGACGAGGCCAAGGCCCTGTATGAGTGGAATTACCGCAAGCAGTTGCTGCGCATCCAGGCCGAGGCCGACGGGGCCGGCTGGGACGCGGTCCAGGAGGACATCTTCGGCGAGGAGTTCCTCCTGGCCAGACCTCTGATGATGGCGATCGCCTCAGAGCGCCCCGTCGTGCTTCTGATCGACGAGATCGACAAGACCGACCAGGAGTTCGAGGCGATGCTCTTGGAGGTGCTCTCGGACTTCCAGATCTCGATACCGGAGCTGGGCAAAGTGCAGTCCAGGACACATCCGATCGTGCTCCTGACCTCGAACAACTCGAGGGAGCTGACCGAGGCCCTGAAGCGCAGATGCCTGTATCTGTGGCTCGACTATCCCGAGTTCGACCACGAGCTTCAGATCGTGAGGCTGCACGTGCCCGATCTGTCCGAGACGGTCGCCCAAAGGCTGGTCGAGGTGATCGGCATGGTCAGAGATCTCGACCTCAAGAAGCCGCCATCGATCGCCGAGTCGATCGACTGGGCCAGAGCGCTGCTGCTACTTGGCGCCGAAGATCTCGACCGAGGGGTCTTCGAAGAGACGATGTCGGTGATCGTCAAGCACCGGACCGACATGGACCTGGTGGCTGAGCGGGTCGGTCTGAAGCTCGGCACGCCGGCCGATGCGCTCTGAGCTGAAGCGCCCCGCCGCGGACTCTGCTTCGCGGAGGGACTTCGCTGGACGCATTTTGGAGCTGGGCGAGGAGCTTCGTAACGAAGGCGTCGCCGTCGGCACCTCCGAGCTGCTGGACGCTTTGACGGTCCTGAGAGAGGTCGCGTGGACCGGCGAACAGGACTTCAGAGAGGCCCTCGCCGCGACCTTGGCCAAGAGCCAAGAGGACCGGCGCGTATTCGAGCTCGTCTTCGACAGGTTCATGTTCAGGGCAGTCGAGCTGGCAGCGATCGAGCAGGACTTCGAGCGGAGCCAGGGACCAGACGGCTCCGGCGGGGAAGGCGACGGTGAGGGCCTCGACCTGGAAGAACTGACCGACGAACAGCTGGAGGCCTTGCGCGCTCGGATCGCAGGAGCGCTCAGAGACGGCTCGGAGGGTGCGATGCGCGACCTGGCGAGACTCGCTATCGCCACTTTCGCGCGCAGACAGGAGGGCTCGGGCGTGATCGGCGTAGATGTGCAGCGCATCAGGCGAGCCCTCGGTCTGCGCGTCGATCCGCAGCCGCAACTGCCCTCCTCGGACCCGCGCCGCGACGGGCTGCCAAGGGACGCGTTGCGCCGCTTCGAGGCCATGCTCAGACGCGAGCTGGAGCGCGACCAGGCCCAGCGCACCGGCAACCTGCCTGCGGCGAGGCCGTTGGGGGAGCTGGACCGCTCGTTGCCGTCCGGTCCGCTGCAGGACCTGGCGGCCGTGCACCGTGTGGTCGCGCAGCTGAGGCGGCGTCTGGCGACCCAGGGCCGTCAGATGAAGGGCCACAGAGGCCATGCCCACGTCGATGTTCGGCGCACGATGCGAGCCTCGCTGCAGACCGGCGGCGTGCCGGTCGTGCTCAAGTACAGACCGGTCCGACCGAAACGCCCCGAGATATATGTGCTCTGCGACGTTTCCACGAGCGTTACTTCGGCTTCGGTCTTCTTTTTGTCGGTGCTGCACGCCCTGCATGACTCGTTTCGCAAGATGAGGTCCTTCGTGTTCATCGAGCGCATCAGCGAGGTGACCGACGTCTTCGAAAAGGAGCGCGACTTCAAAGCGGTCAGCGAGCGGATCTCGAGCGACGCCGGCGTGGCCGACATCTCCGGCTATACGGACTACGGCCGGGTCTGGCAGGAGTTCTTGGACCAGGTCGAAGACGACCTGCACCCAAGGGCGACCGTGATCGTGCTCGGCGACGCCAGAACCAACGGGCGCGACCCGAGGGCGGACGTGTTCGCCAAGATCGCCGCCAAGGCCGGTCGCACGTTCTGGCTGAACCCGGAGCCCAAGCTGTACTGGAACTACGGCGACTCGGTGATCGCGGCCTACGAACAGCATTGCCAGACCTTCGAGTGCTGGACGACGGGCCAGCTCGAGGACTTCGTGCGCGCCCTCGCCCGGCCCGGAGCCGCCCTCGGGCGCTAGCATCGCTTCCGAGCACACCAACAGGGGAGCTGGCGGGTTTAGACAGGCCGGCTGAGATGGCGCCGCCGAACGCATTTGACGACCCGGCGCCGACCCGTCGAACCTGTGGGGTAATGCCCGCGAAGGGAGCAATTGCGTTGCAGATACAGCTCGACCCGGAATTGGCCGGCCGCGAGGCCACACGGCCAGCGGTGAGCATCAGCGACGTGAGCCACGCTTACCCTGAGCGCGGCGGTGGCGGCGAGGTGGCGGCACTCGAACACATGACCGTCCATGCGGCCGAGCACGAGCTGTTGGCAGTTGTCGGCCCAAGCGGCTGCGGCAAGACGACGCTCTTGGAGCTGATCTGCGGACTGCAGAGGTCGGACTCGGGCGCCGTCGAGTGCTTGCCGGCGGCGTTGATGCCCCAACGAGACCTGTTGTTGCCATGGCTGACCGCCGTCGACAACGCGGCTCTCGCATTGCGCATCGGACACGAGTCGCGCGCGCGAGCTCGCGCGCGCGCGAGCGCCCTCTTCGAGGAGCTTGGCCTAGCCGGCTTCGAACAGGCTCGGCCGCAGGAGCTCTCAGGCGGGATGCGCCAGCGGGTCGCGTTCGTACGGACGCTCTTGTCGGGCAAGCCGCTGCTCTGCCTGGACGAGCCATTCGGAGCGCTCGACGCGATCACGAGGGCCGAGATGCAGACCTGGCTGACAGACGCGCTAGGCCGCGAGCCAAGGACGGTCGTGCTCGTGACCCACGACGTCGAGGAGGCAATCGTCCTAGCCGACCGCGTCGCGGTCGTCTCGGCCAGACCCGGCCGGGTCGTTCGCGAGCTGGAGATCGGCCTGGCGCGTCCACGCTCGCGGACCGACCCCGAGGTCCTTGCTCTGCGCGAGCAGGCGCTGCGAGTGCTGGCGAGCTCCGGTCCGAGGCCGGCGGACGTGCCCGCACGAGCGGGCGCCCAGGACGGAGCAGGCCGATGAGGCGAGCCATCGCAAGGGCGCGACCGGCGAGGTCCCGACCGACGAGGGCGCTGCCGGCGGTCTTGCTCGTGGCGACCCTGATCGGGGCTTGGGAGCTGTACGTGGACCTCGGCAACGTGGACCGGCTCGTGCTGCCCGCGCCCCACGAAGTGGCCGAGGCGCTATGGAATAACGCCGGTCTGCTCGCGTCGAACTTGAGACCGACCGCCGAGGAGGTGGTGCTCGGCATTGCGCTGGCCCTGGTGACCGGTTTCGGGGCGGCGATCGCGATCCATCTCTCTCCGTGGCTTCGCCGCGCGATCTATCCGATCGCCGTCGGCTCCCAGGCGGTGCCGATCGCCGTGATCGCGGCCCTCTTGATCTTCTGGTGGGGCTTCGGCATCTTGCCGAAGCTGGCCGTGATCACCCTGATCTGCTTCTTTCCGGTCCTTGTCACGACCGTCGACGGCCTGGCGGCGGTCGACCCCGAGCAGTTGAAGCTGCTGCACACACTCGACGCCTCGCGCTGGCAGGCTCTGCGCTTCGCCGAGCTGCCGGCCGCCCTACCGGCAGCGATCAGCGGCGCCAGGATCGCGTTGACGGTGGCGGTGATCGGCGCCTACATAGCCGAGTCCCAGACGGCGACCACCGGTGCGTATGCCGGGCTCGGGCACGAGATCAACGCCGACCTGACAGCTCTCGACACTTCCAGGGCCTACGCCGCCGCCGGAGTCCTGTTCGTGTTCGCGATCGTCTGCTTCTATACCCTCGCCCTCGCCGAGCGTCGCTTGGCGCCGTGGGCGCACCGACCGAGAGGAGAGGCCCGTTGAGGAGATCGAGACCAGCCGTCGTCGTTGCCAGCGTCGCCGTCGTCGTCGTGACGTCGGCCCTCTGCGCGTTGACGATGTCGGCCTGCGGGACGGCCACGAATGTAACCACCGCGCCCCAGGCCAAGCCGTTCAAGGTGATGCTCGACTGGTTCCCGAACGCCGACCATGCCCCGCTGTATACGGCGCTCGCGAACGGCTACTTCAAGGCCGTCGGCCTGGACGTCGAACCTGTAGTTCCCTCGGAAACGGCCGAACCGCTGAAGCTCCTCGCGACCGGTAAGGTCGACATGGCGATCTCCTACGAGCCAGAGCTCTTGCTGGCCCGCGATGAGGGCCTGAAACTGGTGTCGGTTGGGGCGCTGGTGCAGCGCCCGCTGACCTCGATCATCGCGCTTCCAGGCCACGGCGTTCAGAGCGTCGCGGACCTGGCTCACATGAAGGTGGGCACGGCCGGCATCCCCTACCAGCGTGCCGAGCTGCAGACGGCCCTGCGCAAGGCGAAGGTCAACGAAAAGAGCGTCCAAGAAGTGAACGTCGGCTTCAACCTCGTGCCGGCGATGCTCTCGGGCAGGGTCGCGGCGACACTCGGCGGATACTGGAACTACGAGGCGCTCCAGCTGCAACTGCTCGGTAAGCATCCAGTCGTGATCCCGGTCGACAAGGCTGGGGTGCCGAACTACGACGAGCTCGTGCTGGTCGTGCGCGAGGAACAGGCGCGCCGCGACGGCCAGGACCTGCGCGCGTTCCTGCAGGCGCTGACCAGAGGCGAGCGCGCGGCGCGCGCAAACCCGGATGCGGCCGCCGAGCTGCTGGTCAAGGCGAACCCGTCACTGGAAAAGAAGCTGCAGGCCGAATCGATTCGTCAAACCCTGCCCGCCACGCAACCCGCAAACGCGAAGGACCCATATGGCTGGCAGGAACCGTCGGCCTGGGCCGGCTTCGGCGCGTGGATGCTGAGCCAGGGCCTGGTGCACCATAATCCTAACGGCGGGCTGCCCCCGTTCACCAACGAGTACTTGCCTGGCCAGGGCATCTGACCGACGTTCGCGACACGCGCATACATGTGGGTGTGCCCGCGAAAAACGCCCGACAGAAAGGAAGCCAAGGATGTTCGAGAACGTGATTGTCGGCGTGGACGGAAGGCCGAACGGCCGCGACGCGATAGCGCTCGCCACGGGCCTCGTCGCCGAAGACGGCAAGCTGACCCTGGCCCACGTGCACGGCGGCGCGCTGAACCCCGTGCGCGCCTCCACGCCCGGACGACTGACCGATGAGAAAGAACGCTCGCACGAGCTGCTCGAGCGCGAGCGTGGCGAGGCGAATGTGCAGGCCGAGCTCGTCAGCTACGTCGCCTCCAGCCCCGGCCACGGCCTGCACGAGCTGGCCGAACAGGAGCGAGCCGACCTGCTCGTGGTCGGCTCCTGCAGCAGGGGCCCAGCCGGCAGGGTCCTGCTGGGCGACGACACCAGGGCGTCGCTGAACGGCGCTCCCTGCGCGGTCGCGATCGCGACTCGCGACTATGGAGAGCACCCTTTGCCGATCGCCACGATCGGGGTCGGCTATGACGGCTCGCCCGAGAGCGAAGTCGCGCTCAGCGCCGCCCGCGAGCTGGCAACCCGTCGCCATGCCGCCGTGCGGGCGCTCGAGGTCGTGTCGATTCCGAACTACGCCTTTACGGGCTTTGGCGCTCCGGCTCTCGGGGAAGGCATCGAGCAGCTGCTGAACGAGGCCAACGAGCGCATGAAGGGGCTCGAAGGCGTCGACGGGCACGCGATCTACGGCTTGGCGGGCGAGGAGCTGGCGGCATTCGGCGACGAAGTCCAGCTGCTCGTGGTCGGCTCGCGCGGGTACGGGCCGATGAAGCGACTGATCCTTGGCAGCACCTCCGACTACCTGGAGCGCCATGCCCGCTGCTCGCTGCTGGTGCTGCCCCGAACGTCGGAAAGAGCCGCGCCGCCGCCGCATAACGGGCCGAACGCCTGACATCCGTATCGTGCCGCGCCAAAGACCGTACTTTTCCCGTAGACGCAAGCGTCTGTTACGCGATACGTTCAACCTCGTTCATGCCTGACCAGAAGACACAGCCCGCAGGGGTAGGCTCCGACTCGGGCGGAGAGCCCGGCGCGCCAGGAGCTTCGATCAGGATCGTGCTCGCCGACGACCACGCGGTCGTGCGCAGCGGCCTGCGACTGCTGCTCGACGGCGAGGCAGACTTCGAGGTCGTCGCCGAGGCTGGCGATCTGGACAGCGCCAGGCGCTACGTACGCGGCCACAACCCGGACGTGCTTGTACTGGATCTGAATATGCCCGGAGGCTCGAGCCTCGAGGCGATTCCAGACATCCGGGAGGAGTCTCCGGGCACGCAGATCGTCGTGTTGACGATGCAGCAGGAGCCGGCGTTCGCGCGCCATGCGCTGGGCGCGGGCGCGATCGGCTACGTGCTCAAGGAGGCCGCCGACGACGAGCTCGTGGAGGCGGTGCGCAGGGCGGCGGCCGGCGAAAGCTATTTGAACCCGAGACTTGGCGCGCGTATGGCCTCCGAGCCCCCGCCCGGCCCTCCGGACGACCTCTCCGAACGCGAGATCGAAGTCCTGAGGCTGATTGCGCTCGGCCACACCAATGCCGAGATCGCCGAGCAGCTGTATCTGTCGGTGCGCACGGTCGAGACCCATAGGGCCCACATCCAACAGAAGCTGAACCTGTCTTCGCGGGCCGAGCTGGTCGGCTACGCGCTGCGCCGCGGCCTGGTCGGCACCTGAGCCCACGCCCGCGCGCGGACGGCTCGGGCGACTCAGGTCGGCGGCGTTTGGGTCCAAGACCTTGCAGGCGAGGACTGTGATCTCGGACGTCGGTAAACCCGCACCTGGTCGGTGGATGTCTACTGGGCAACTCCGCGGACCTACCACGATGGCGGCGCAAGCTGAGCGCGTAAGCATGAAGAGAGAGGTCGTTGCAATCCCCCACGGTCGGCGATCTCCCCTCAACGCGTCGCGGGGCTGCCGCCAAGCCTTGCTATCGGTGGCGGCCCCGCGCATTTCACCTGCAACCAAATCGCATCGCTCTGGCAGCACCCCTCGCAATGCGCATCGTGGAGAATGAGCAGATGACAAGGGTGGGCCTGTTGACCGGTGGCGGCGATTGCCCAGGCCTGAACGCCGTCATTCGGGCCGTCGTGCGACGCGGGCTGGCCGGAGCCAAGCATGAGTTCGTCGGCTTCAGGCACGGCTGGGCGGGCGTGCTGAGCGACGAGGCGATCGGGCTCGACATTGCGAGCACGGCTGGCATACTGCCCCGCGGCGGCACGATTCTGGGCACTTCGAGGACGAACCCTTACGCCGAGGGACGGGACGGGACGGCGCTCGTCAAGCGGACGCTGGAACGGCGCGACGTGGATGCGCTGATCGCAATCGGCGGCGAGGACACGCTTGGCGTGGCGTTGCGCCTGCACCGCGAAGGGGTACCGATCGTGGGCGTCCCGAAGACGATCGACAACGACCTGGGCGGCACCGACGTGACATTCGGATTCCAGACCGCCGTCCAGATCGTGACCGACGCGATCGACAGGCTGCACACGACCGCCGAGTCGCACAACAGGGTGATGATCGTCGAGGTGATGGGCAGGCACGCGGGCTGGATCGCAACCCACGCGGGCATCGCCGGCGGCGCGGACGCGATCCTGGTCCCCGAGCGGCCGTTCGACATCGAGGAGGTCGTGGCGCACCTGCGCAGACGACACGAGCGCGGGCGCTCGTTCTCGATCGTCGTGGTCGCCGAGGGCGCAACCCCCAAGGAGGGCACGCTGCAGGTACGCGACACAACGAAGACCGACGCCTTCGGCCACGCCCGTCTCGGGGGGATCGGCGTGACGCTCGAGGCGGAGATCGAGCGCAGGACGGGCTTCGAGACGAGGGTCACGATCCTCGGTCACGTCCAACGCGGCGGCACGCCGGTCGCCTACGATCGCATCCTGGCGACGAGGTTCGGGGTGGCTGCAATGGATGCGGTGGCACGCGGACGCTTCGGCGGGATGGTGGGATTGCAGGGAACAACGATCGTGGAGATCTCCCTGGAACGAGCCCTGCGTGAGCCGAAGCTGCTCGACCCGACCCTGTACGAGACCGCCGAACTGTTCTTCGGCTGAGGGCCGGGTTCTCAATATCTGCCGAGCTGAGTAGGCTTGACCATCGTCGCATACCGCGTTTGCCTGATGTCACTAACTAGAATAATTCTATAAGCGGGTCCTCCGATTGCGGTATCGTTCGTAACGTTGGATGAACGGACCATGACGATGGCCAGAGCGACAACGAGTACACGCAGATGGATGCAGGGCGCTTCGACACCGTTGCGCGGCGCGTTGCTGGGCCTCGCGTTGGAGCGGCCCGGACACGGAGGCGATCTCGCCAGCCGTTTGGTGGCCCGGCTGGGCGACACCTGGCGGATCGACACGAACGACGTGTACAGGCTGCTGGACCAGCTCGTAGCCGACGGTCTGCTGGATGCCCACGAGGAACCCAGACGCGAGAACAGGCGGCGCACGCGCATGGTCTACCGTCCGACCGACCAAGCCGAGAGTGCGATGACCGCCTGGATGGAAACATTGCTGCCCCGCGAGCCGGTCCGGCTGGGCCTGCACGCCAAGCTGGCCGTGGCCCGCGACCAGGACGCCCCGAGGCTGCTGGTGGCGCTGCTCGAGTACGAGCGCGAGTGCTTGCGCCTGGCCCAGTTAGTGGCGCCCGAGAGCGGGACTCAGCAGCGCTCGTGGGCTGCCCTGGTGATGGACTGCACACGCGACGCCGTGTGGGGCCAGTTGCAGACCGACATCGACTGGGCCGCGCGTACGCGACGGCGTATCAACGAACGCATGCCGGTCCAGAGCCGATAGCTTCACAGGCGCGATGACGCCGCTGCTCTCATTCGCGAACGTAGGCAAGCGCTTCCCCGACGGAGGCCGTGAGATCACCGTCCTCGACGGCGTCTCCTTCGAGGTGCAGCGCGGAACGTTCGTCGGCCTGTATGGCGGGCGACGCACCGGCAAGTCCACGCTGCTGCGCCTGGCGGCCGGGATCGAAGCTCCCGATACGGGCACCGTGCGCTTCCAGGGACGCGCGTTGATCGAGATGACCGGTGCGCAGCGTGTGCGGCTACTACGCGGAGCGCTCGCGTTCATGGCATGCGGTGACTGGCGGCCGAACCTGGGCGAGAGCGTCGTCGACCACGTGGCCATGTCGCTCGGCAGCGACGGCTTGACCGTGCGCGACGCCCGCCGACGCGCATTGGGAGCCTTGGATCTGGTCGGCCTGAGCGCGACCAGCGGCAGCGAGCCCGCCGACTCGTTGTCGTTGTCGGAGCGCACGCTCGTGATGCTCGCCAGAGCGCTCGTGCGCGAACCCGGGCTGTTGCTGGTCGATGAGCCGGCCGTGATGCCGAACCTCGGCGATCGTGGTCGCTTCTACCGACTGCTGCGGGAGCTTGCGAGCGAGCGGGCCATGGGATTGCTCGTGGTGTCTGAGGAAATCGGCGCGCTGCAGGGCGCCGACGTGCTGATGTCGATCTCCGACGGGTCCTTGTGCAGCACCGAAGAGCAGGGCACAGTCGTACCCTTGCCACGCCGCGCACCCTCACCTGCCGCCGCCCGTTCGGAGCGGCCGGGCAGGTGAGCGGATCGCCCCTGGAGCTGCGCGAGGTCGTCAAGCATTACCCGAGCGGTGGCGGCGAGATCGTGCGCGCTGTCGACGGCGTCTCGTTGCGAGTCAAGCCGGGGGAGCTGGTCGCGCTGTACGGGCCGAGCGGCTCCGGCAAGACGACCTTGCTGCTGCTCGCGGCCGCGCTGCTCTCTCCTGACGTCGGCGCCGTGACGTTCGGCGAACTGAGCGTCAGCGAGCTTTCCGACCGCGAGGGCGCGCGTTACCGTTTGCGGGACGTCGGCTTCGTGTTTCAGTCCTTTCACTTGATGCCAGGCTCTTCGGCACTCGACAACGCGACGATCAAGCTGACCGCCGAAGGCTTCAAGCTCGGCGAGGCGAGGAGGCTGGCGCGACCGTGGCTGCGGCGGCTGGGCCTCGGCGAGCGATTGGACTACCCGCCCGAGCGCCTCTCGATGGGCGAGCGCCAGCGCGTCGCGATCGCGCGGGCGCTGGTCAACGAGCCGGGACTGCTGCTGGCCGACGAGCCGACCGGGAACCTCGACTCCAAACGTGGCCACGAGACGCTGGCGCTCCTGCACGAGATCTGCCATGAGCGGGCGATCCCGGGACTGCTCGTGACCCATGACCCTGACGCCGTCGGATACGTGGACAGGGTCTGCACGCTTCGCGACGGACGACTTACGCGCGAGACCGAAGGCGAGGCCGCGGGCGCGTGCGGGCAAGAAGGCGGAGCCGAGCGCATGGACGCGACGCCATCGCCGGCCACCACAGTCTCGGCGTGAGTCGCGTACTGAACCCCAAGCTGTTCGGGGTTCGCGCGAGCATGCTGTTGCATCTGTACCGTCGGCGCCTGCGCTCGCATCTGGCCCAGGAGTTGCTCGCCGGCGGCGGCATCGCCGTGGGGGTCGCACTGGTGCTGGGCGTTCTCGTGGCCAACAGCAGTCTGACGAGCTCCGCCGGCGATCTACTGGACCAGGTGATCGGCTCGGCGCGCCTGGAGCTCACCGCCCGCTCGCCGGCGGGCTTCCAGCAAGGTGTTGCCGGCGCCGTTGCGCGAGCGCCCGGCGTGAGCGCCTCCGCCGCGGTGCTCCGGGAGAACGTTTCGGTCCAGGGGTCAAAGCACAAGATGCCCGTGCAGTTGCTCGGCATCAGTCCCGATTTCGCTCGCCTCGGCAGCCCGGTCACGAAAGACTTCGGCACGGACGGTTTTCGCTTCTCGGGAGGGCTGGTCCTGCCGATTAGCGTGGCCAGCGCGATCGGGGTCCAGCCGGGAGAGAAGGTCACGCTGCTCGCGGCGGGCCTCGCCCGGCGAGTCACCGTTGGCGCGGTGCTGGGCGGCTCGTTGTTCGGAGCGCTGAGTTCGAGCCCGGTCGCGGTCACTTTGCTGCCAGTCGCCCAGAACTTGACCGCACTGCCTGGGCGCGTGACCCAGATCCTGATCGAGCCAGTCCCGGGCCGAGACCGGCAGGTGGCGCGGGAGCTGCGCGGGATCGCCGGCGGGCGTTTGAACGTCGGGCCCGCCGATCAGGAGCTCCGCCTGCTCGAACAGGCGATCGAGCCGAACAGCCAGTCGACCGAGCTGTTCACGGCGATCAGCGTGATGGTCGGTTTTCTGCTGGCGCTGAGCGCGATGCTATTGACCGTCCCTGAGCGCCGTCGATTCGTTGCCGATCTTCGTATACAGGGCTATGACCGTCGCCAGGTCCTGCTGCTGCTGCTCTTCCAGGCGCTCGCGCTCGGCGTGGTCGCTTCACTCGTGGGCGTAGCGCTCGGCGAGGCGCTGTCGAGCGAGTTCTTTCATCGTGTGCCCGACTATCTGGCCACCGCCTTTCCGATCGGCTCAGAACAGGTCGTGCATACGGGCACCGTGCTCGCGGCGTTTGCGTGCGGAGTCTTCGCGACTGTACTCGCCTCACTGACACCGGCGCTCGACCTGCGCGCGAGCAAGACGGTCGACGCGGTCTTTCGCGAGTCGGGCGGCCAAGGCGAGGCGATGAACGGACAGGCGACCAGGCGGCTGGCGCTCGCGGGCCTCATCTCGATCGTCGTGCTAACAGCGGTCGTGCTGGCAGCGCCCGGTCTGACGATCCTCGGCGGGGTGGCGCTGGCCGTGAGCACGCTGCTCCTGATTCCGGCGATATTCGCGGCGGTCGCCCGGGGATTGCCGTTGCTGGGCGAGCGCATCGCCAGCAGCTCGCTCGTCGTCGCCATCTCCGAGCTCCGGGCGACGAGCATGCGCGCGATCGCCCTCGCCGGGGTGGCCGGTCTGGCCGTCTATGGCAGCATCGCGATCGGCGGCGCCCAGGCCGACCTCTTGCGGGGCATCGACCGCGCAACCACCCAGTACTTCGCTACCGCCGATCTCTGGGTGGGCACCGGAAATGACATCTTCAACGTCAACCGTTTCGCGTCCGGCGACGCGGCCGCGAAGATCGCACGAGTGCGAGGCGTGAGTTCGGTGCGCGCATACCAAGGCGGCCTGCTGGACGTCGGCCACAGACGCCTGTGGATACGCGGGCGCCCGGCCGAAGACCCGGCGATGCTCGAATCGAGCCAGCTGCTCGCGGGCGACCTTGCGCAGGCGACCAGGCGCCTGCGCGCCGGCGGATGGGCCGCCATCTCGGCCGGCTTCGCCGAAGAACACGGTCTCGCGGTGGGCCGGCGCTTCACGCTGCCCACTCCTGCGGGGGAAGCCCAGTTCAGGGTTGCGGCGATCATGACCAACTCCGGATGGCCTCCCGGCGCGATCACGATCAACAGCGCCGACTACACGCACGACTGGCAAACGGGCGATCCGACAGCGCTCGAGATAAGCCTCCAGCCAGGCGCAGACTTGGCGACTGCCGCTAGCGCCGTGCGGCGCGCCCTGGCGGATCGTCCTGGGTTGAGCGTACGAACGCGCCAGGAACGCGACCTGAAGTCCGAGCGGAGCGCGCGCCAGGGACTGCAGACGCTGAGCGAGATCTCGACGCTCCTGCTGGTCGCCGCCGGCCTGGCGATCGCCGCCGCTCTGAGCGCCGCGGTGTGGCAGCGTCGCACACGACTGGCGTCGCTGAAGATCCAGGGCTACGCCACCGGGCAGCTGTGGCGAGCGCTGCTCTTGGAGAGCACGATCACGGTCGGTGTTGGCTGCTTCGTCGGCGCGCTCGTCGGCGTCTACGGCCACGCCCTGGCCGGGCGCTGGCTGAAGCTGGCTACCGGCTTTCCGGCTCCCTTTTCGGTCGCTCCCTTGCAGATGGCGGCCACGCTTGTCCTGATCACGGCCGTCACGCTCTCGGTGATCGCACTCCCCGGCCTGCTGGCGGCGCGGGTTCCGGCCGGGGCGAGCTTCCGAGATTGAGCTTAGACACGGCCATCGCCCGAGCGACCCGCCTACCGGCGGGCGGCGGGCGGCATTTCGCAACCGCCAGCGCCCTGCCGACGTTCGCTTCCTCGGCAGCAAGCTACTGGCTGAGCGTCTTCCCTCAAGCCCGCCGCGAGATCCGTTGCTGGCGGGCGCGGGCCCGCCGTATACCAGACCCGTCTCTGCGCAAGCTGGCGATCGAGACTCACGCCGGAAAGCACCGCAACCTCGAGGGCGCCGCCGCGTTCGCGACCTTCGTTCCCGTGCCTCAGCGGCGAGTGACGGTGCGCGGGCTCGTGGCCTATCAGGCCCTGTTCGACTACCTCGATACGCTCGCCGAGCAGCCGACCAAAGACCCGATCGCGGGAGGGCGCCGGCTCAACCGGGCGCTGCTGGTCGCGACCGTGCCATCCGAGCCGCATGCCGACTACTACGCGCATCTGCGCCACGAAGCTGACACCGGAACCGACGGCGGCTACCTGCACACACTGATCGCCACCAGCCGCGCCGCGCTCGTGAGTCTGCCTTCGTTCGCGGCCGTGGCAGATCTCGCGGCCGACGCCAGCGAGCGGGTGGGCGCCTATCAGAGCCTCAACCATGGCGACGGTAACGGCCGTCATGACACGTTCGACCGTTGGGCGCGCCAGATCGGCTCTCGCCAACCGCGCCTACGCTGGTGGGAGACCGGCGCGGCAGCCGGATCGACGCTCGATCTGCTCGCCCTGATCGCGGCGGCGAGCGAGCCCGGACTGGAGCGCGAGTCGGCGCGAGAGCTGGCCGAAGCTTACTTCCCGTGGGTGGGAGCGCTGCACTCGCTGCTGGACAGCGTCGTCGACCGCGAGGACGACCGTGCGAGCGGGAAGCGCGGACTGATCGACTACTACGGCTCACCGGAGGAGGCCGCCGAGCGCATCGCGACGATAGCGGCCGAGGCCGTGCGCCGGACGGCCCGTCTGCCTGGGGGTTTGCGCCACACGTTGGTCGTCGCGGCGATGACAAGCTTTTACGTGGGCGACTTGGCTGGCTGTCCTTCGCCGTATGCCCGACTGGCGGCGCCGGCCGCACTCGAGGCGATGGGTGTCTTGGCGAGGCCGACTATGCTCGCCTTCGGCGCCCGGCTGGCAGCCGAACGTGCGAGCGCACGCCTGGCCGGCCGGCTGACGATCGAACGCTTGCCGCGTGGCGAGCCAAGAGACCGGGCCGGACGAAGGCCGGAGGCGAGACCTCTAGGAGCCCGCGCCACACGGGTCTTGAAAGTCAAGTATTCGACTTTCCCCTTGAAGCGGAACCCTGGCTCGCACGATGATGGCAGTGCGTGATTAGGGACATCCGCCTGCTGGGTCCTACCGATCCCCACAGGATGCGCCGATAGGCGCCTCGAACAGGGCCCGGCAGGCGTGTCCTGAGGCGCAACAGACGATGCCGAGAATGAAATCTAGAGCCCCCGCGCCAATCGACGACCTGGACGCGTCGTGGTCTCTGCCGATCCTGCGCGGACCCCGCTATTCACAGTCGCTGGAGCGCGGGCTTGCGATCCTCGGCTGCTTCACTCCCGAGCGCCCGATCCTAGGCATCGCCGACATCGCCGAGGAGCTGGGAATGAGCCGCTCGACGACCCACCGCTACGTGACCACACTGCTCGCCCTCGGATATCTCGAGCAGGGCAAGTCCCGCAAGTACCGGCTCGGACTGAAGGTGACGGACCTGGGCATGTCAGCCCTGAACTCGACCGGCCTGCGCGAACACGCCCAGCCGTATCTGCAGGAACTGCGCCAGGGCACCGGCTTCACCGTCGGCCTGTCGGTGTTCGACGGCGGCGAGGTGCTGCTGGTCGATCGCGCCCGTAGCTGGCGGCGCGCACAGCGCGAGATCGACCTCGGCCTGCATCCCGGCTCACGACTGCCGGCATATTGCACCGCGATGGGCAAGGTCCTGCTGGCATACCTACCCGAGCCGGTCCGCGGCGAAGTGCTCTCACAGATCAAGCTGGCCCGCAGAGGGCCCAACACGATCACGAGCAAGCAGGCTCTGCGCGTCGAGCTCGAGCGCGTCGCTGAGGACGGTCTGGCCGTCGACGACCAGGAGCTGAGCTCCGGTTTGGTCGCGATTGCCGTTCCTGTGCGCGACGAGTCGCACGAGGTCGTCGCGGCCATCGGCATCGCTGCGCACCCCGATGCGATCTCGCTGGGCGACCTGGTCGAGGCATTGAGCCCGCACCTGGTCTCGACCGCCTCTCGCATCTCATCCCGGCTTGGCTACCGTCGCGACGACGAGACCTAGCCGCTTCACGGCGTTTTTAGAACGGCTTTCAAAAGGACCGGCACGCCTGGATACGTCCCTGGACACGGCGCTGTACGCCTATGCGCACGCGCGCACAGGCCCCGATTCGATGAGCTTTCTCATCTGGCGGTTAGAGAAGCCTTAGCAAGGCGTCCCACACTCGGTGCATGCCCAAAGCAAGCAGACCGATCGATCGGGACGCCGCGATGCAGAGGCTACGTAACGCCAACCGGTGGCTGATCGCGGGCAGCGTGGCGCTGACCGGCGTGTTCGCCGAGGCCGCCGCCAGCGCATTCCCGGGTCACAAGAACGTCAAGACGACGAGTCAGAACGCCGGCTCGCCCGCCAAAGCCACGGGATCCTCGACCGGCTCGGCAAGCCCGGTCGAACCTCCGGCAAAGGCGCCGGAAGCGGTCCAGGAATCTTCGAGCGAAGAAGCTTCTGCCGCCCAGCAGAGCGCCCCGGCGGAAACCTCCGAATCTTCGTCTGGACAGAGCGAACGGGCTGAAGGTCAGGGATCTGAAGCGGCGCCGTCCTCGAGCGAATCCTCGAGCGGCGCCTCCGCCGCCGAAGCGCCGGCCCCCGAAGCGCCGACCGCGGAAAGCTCGCAGTCCACCGAATCGACGGCGCCCGCGGTCGAAGCCCCTGTCGTCTCTGGAGGCTCGTGAGATGGAGGCGTTCGCTTGAAGACGGACGGCCCCACGAGCACGGATAGAGCCGCGAGGCATACCCTGACAAACGAGACGGGGCGCCGCGCAGGGACGAGCGGGACCGGACCGCGCGCAAGGAGGAACAGCGCCGAGTGGGAGACCTGGGGATCGAAGGTGGTGTTGCGGGTGACCGAACCTACGGCCTTGGATGCGGCACGTACGGCTGTGCGCGATGAATTGGCGGCGATCGACCGGGTTTGCAGCCGGTTCAGGCCGGATTCGGAGCTCAGCGCGGTCAACGCACAGGCGGGACGGGCCATGCGCGTCAGCCCCCTACTTGGCGAGGCCCTGGAGCTTGCGTTGCGGGCCGCCGAGCTGACCGACGGCGATGTGGATCCGACGATTGGGTCGGCGCTGGTGCTGAAAGGCTATGACCGCGACTGGAGCCTGCTGGAAGGGTCCAGGCCAGATGACGGCTCTGCGGCCGCGGACTGGACGGCTGACGACGTGCTGCCTCGGCGCACGTCTGACGACGGGCTGACCGGGCGTCCACGGGCAGTTCTGGCGCAGAGGATCTGCGGCTGGCGCAGTGTGATGCTCGACCGAAAAGGTCCTACTCTGCGGATCCCGGCGGGCACGATGATCGACCTGGGCGCGACCGCCAAAGCTTTGGCGGCGGACAGGGCGGCGCGGGCCGCAGCGCAGGTCGGCGAGTGCGGCGCGTTGGTGGGAGTCGGCGGCGACATCGCCGTAGCGGGCCAGGCGCCACGGCGGGGATGGATGGTGCGCGTGACCGACGATCACAGGGCCGACCACAGGGCGCCTGGCCAGACAGTCGCGATCGTGGGCGGCGGCCTGGCGACGTCGAGCACAGCCGTGAGGCGCTGGCGACACGAAGGCGAGGAGATGCACCACATCATCGACCCGCGGACCGGAGCGCCGGTACGAGGGCGCTGGCGCACGGTCAGCGTGGCCGCGGCGAGCTGTGCCGACGCCAACATCGCCAGCACCGCCGCGCTCGTGCGCGCGGGAGGAGCGCCGGCGTGGCTGACGCAGATGGGCGTGCCGGCGAGGCTGGTTGGCACGAACGGCCGGATCTATACGACCGGCGACTGGCCGGCTGAGCGGGAAGCCCGGTGAGCATGGTCATAGCGACAGGCAGCCTCGACTGGTATCTGACCAGGGCTACCGGCATGGTCGCGCTGCTGTTGCTGACGGGCGCGGTCGTGCTCGGGGTCCTCGACGTGAGGAGATTCAGCAGCGGACGCTGGCCGAGGTTCGTGGTCGACGCCTTGCACCGCAACGTGGCGCTGTTGGCGATGGTGTTCTTGGGCCTGCACATCGCGACGTCGGTGCTCGACTCGTTCGCCTCGATCTCGTGGCTGGACGCGG
>DATJWI010000269.1:0-10381 GCA_035501375.1 Solirubrobacteraceae bacterium | reverse complement strand
GCCCCGCCTGGCGCCGGCCACCAAGCCGGGGACGGTGCAGAGCTTTCACTCGCAGCCGGGGCTGCAACCGCCTACGGTGAGCGTGACCCTGCGCTCGCAGACGGAATCGCCGGGCGACGTGTTCGTGGCGCCGGTGGCCGGCTACGGTCAGTGGGGGCCGATGATCTTCGAACGCGACGGCGCGCTCGTGTGGTTCAAGGCGGTGCCTTCAGGCGAAGCGGCGATGGACCTGCAGGTGGCCAGCTACGAGGGCCAGCCGGTCCTCGTGTGGTGGCAGGGCAGGATCGTCAGCCAGCTGGGCGTCGGCTTCGGCGTCGATGAGATCTATGACGCCGGCTACCAGCCGGTGGCGACGGTCGGGGCCGGCAACGGCTATCAGGCGGATTTGCACGAGATCCAGCTGACTCCCGGCGGGGCGGCCTACATCACCGCATACTCGCTCGTCAGGGCCGACCTGTCCTCGGTCGGGGGCTCGCGAGACGGCACGCTGCAGGACGCGATCGTGCAGGAGGTCGACGTCAGGACGGGGCTCGTGATGTGGGAGTGGCACGCCGACGGCCACGTGGCGCTGGCCGACTCCTACGACGAAAAGCCGGTATCCGCGAGCACGCCCTGGGACTTCTTTCACTCGAACTCGATCTCGCTGGATCCCGACGGAGACGAAAACCTGCTGGTCTCCTCGCGCAACACCTGGGCCGGCTACGAGATCGACAAGCACACGGGCCAGGTCCTGTGGCGCCTGGGAGGCAGGCGCACCAGCTTCCATATGGGGCCGGGCACGGGAACCGCATGGCAGCACGACATGCGCTGGCAGCCTGACGGCACGATCACGATCTTCGACGACGGCGACTTCCCGAAAGTGCACTCGCAGTCGCGGGCTATCAGGGAGCGCATCGACTGGCGGACGAAGACCGTCTCGCTGGTGGCGCGCTATGTGCGCAGCCCGCCGCTGCTCGCCGGCAGCCAGGGCAACGATCAGGTGCTCGCTGCCGCCGGCCCCAGCAACGGCAGCAGCGGCGGGAGCACCAGCGGCGGCGACTCGTTCGTGGGCTGGGGCGAACGGCCGTACTTCAGCGAATTCGGCCCTAGCGGCCAGGCCCTGTTCGACGCGCACCTGCCGTTCCCGGACCAGTCTTACCGCGCGTACACATACCCCTGGACGGGCACCCCGGCGAGCCCGCCGTCGATCGCCGTCAGTCCGGGAAGTGGCGAAGCGGCGACCGTCTTTGCGAGCTGGAACGGCGCCACGGGCGTCAGCGCCTGGCGCGTCCTGGCCGGCCCGAGCCCGGCGCAGCTGGCTCCGATCGCGAACGCGCAAAGGACCGGCTTCGAGACCGCGATCCCGGTGCAGAGCGCGGCGGGCGACTTCGCGGTGCAGGCGCTCGGCCCGGCCGGCCAGGTGCTCGGCACCTCGCCGGCGACGGCGCGCTGAGGGCGTTGCCGTGGCGGCCCGGTCAGGAATCTGACTGGCTTAAACAAATCCTTCGGCGGCGTTGCGCAACCGACCGAGACGCCGCCGGTTTCTTGGTTGCGGTGAACGAAAGCAGAGATCTGAAGGCGAGAAGAGCCCTGGCACTGCTCGCGGCCCTGCTGTGCGCTGGCTGCGCCACGACTTCGAGCGCGAAGGCGGCCTCGCCGCTGAGCTGGTCGAGCGCGAAGGCGGTGGATCCGGGACAGGCGCCGAGCGCGATCGCATGCCCGTCCGAACACCTGTGCGTAGCGGTCGATCGCGGCGGAAACGTCCTATTGACGCTCGACCCGGCCGCGGGCACTCCATCGTGGTCGAAGCCCGCACCGATCGACCCGGGCCACGCCCTGACCGCCCTCGGATGCCCCTCCGAAGGGTTGTGCGTAGCGGTCGACGAAAGCGGATCGGAGCTCGCGAGCACCGACCCGGCGGGCGGGGCCGGGACCTGGCGGGCGCCCCGATCGATCGACGGCGGCGCGCTGACCGGCGTCTCATGTGCCTCGACGTCGCTGTGCGTTGCGGTCGCGGGCGACGGCGACGCGCTCGTCAGCACCGACCCGGGCGATCGAGGGTCGAGCTGGACGGCGACCCACATCGACGGCGCCGGCGGCCTGCGCGGCGTGTCGTGCCCGTCGGCGACGCTGTGCCTGGCCGTCGACGATGCCGGCAACGCGCTGGCCAGCGACGATCCGGCATCCGGCGGATGGCGTACCCGGCCGATCGACCTGGCCGGCGAACCGGTCGCGGTCTCGTGCGGGTCCCTTTCGCTGTGCGTTGCGATCGACGGCGCCGGGACGGCGCTGACGAGCGCCGACGCGGGGGCGCGGGACCCGACGTGGAGCTCGACGACAATCGACCTGTCTGGCGCGCCCGGCGCCGTCTCGTGCGCCGGCTCGGGGCTGTGCGTGCTGCTCGACGACCACGGCGAGGCCCTGGCCAGCGACGATCCGACGGCGCCGGTGCCGCTGTGGAGCGGCTCGGCCGCCGAGCCGGGAAACGCTTTGGCCGGCGTCTGGTGTCTGCCGAGCGGCCTGTGCGCGGCGGTCGACCGAGCCGGAGCGGCCCTCACGGCGCTCGTGCCGGCGCCCGGCGCGAGCGCCACGGCACCGGTCGACGTTGCCGGCACCGAGGCGGCGCTCACGGGCGTCGTCGATCCAAACGACGCGGCGCTCGGCGAATGCAGGTTCGAATACGGCCCGACGGCCTCCTACGGTCAGAGCGCCCCGTGCGCCGAAGCCCCCCTGCCCACGGGCGGCGCCCAGGCGGTCCAGGCGCGCGTATCGGGTCTGGCGGCGGGAAGCGCTTACCACTTCCGGGTCCTCGCCAGGAACGCCGGCGGCACGGGCGCGAGCGTCGATGAGAGCTTCTCGACCCTGGCGCCCGTGACGACGAGCATCGTCCACCCGCGACCCTCGATCGCCGGGGTGCCGGGCGTCGGCGAGCGCCTGCACTGCCTGCCGGGCGTATCCGCCGAGCAGGCCCAGACGGTGACCCTCCGCTATGCGTGGGTGCGCGACACGCGCGCGATCGCAAAGGCTGACGGCGCCAGCTACAAGGTGGGCGCGGCCGACGCCAAGCACCACCTGCAGTGCCGCGTCAGCGCCACCGACGGGGCCGGTACGGCGACCGCCACCAGCGCGTTCGTCGCGATCCCGGCGACGGGCGTGATCGCGGCCGTGGGCGAGACCGGGGTCGGGCCGATCGAGGCGACCGGCACCAGGATCGACGTGCCGGTCCGCTGCTCGGCCCGGGCGCCCCGCGGCTGCGCGCTCGCGCTGCGCGCGACGGTCGAGGGAAGCCGGCCCGGCGGCCGATCCCGACGGACGACGATCGTGCTGGCCAGCGCAACCGCCCACCTGCGGCCGGGACAACCCGAGACGATCGTGCTCCGGCTGAATGCAGCCGGCCGGCGGATGCTCGCGCGCGAGCGACGCCTGGCCTTGACGGTGACGGTCCGCGGCACCGTGATCGGCATCCTGGAGGCGACGCTCGCGACGGCGAAGGTCTCGTTGCCGTCCCCTAACAGGGCGGGAGCGGCCGGCGCGAGCGGGGCAGCCGGCAAAGCGAACCCCGCCGTGGTGGCCACCGGAGCCTCCTCGCCGGCCGGCCGGAGCGCCCCGCCGGCCGGCCGGCATGACGCGTCCGCCGTGGTGGCGGCGCGCGCGAGCGTCCCGAGCGAGCTGGCGCTGGCGGGCACCCCGTACATGGGCTGGGACACCTACTTCGCGTTCGGGCCGAGATACAGCGAGGCGACGGTGCTCGAACAGACGAGTCTGCTGCTGAGCAGCGGGCTGGCGCGGGACGGCTATCGCTACGTCTGGCTTGACGTCGGCTGGTGGCACGGGGCGCGCGCGCGCGACGGCGCGATCGTGGTGGACCGCGACCAGTGGCCGCACGGGATCAGATGGCTCGCCGAAACGTTGCACGGCGCGGGCCTGCGGGTCGGCCTGTACACCGACGCCGGCCGCGAAGGCTGCGGGGGCAAGCGCGCGGGCAGCTACGGCCACTACCGCCAGGACGTGGACACGTTCGCGGCGTGGGGCTTCGACGCGGTGAAGGTCGACTTCTGCGGCGGAGTCCGTCAGAGGCTGAGCCCGCGCGCGGCCTACTCGTCGTTCGAGTCGGCGATCGAGCACGACTCGCCGCGCAGGCCGATGCTGCTCTCGATCTGCGACTTCCTGGAACCGGGCCAGTACGGCGGCAGGCCCGGGTTTGCGGGCTCGGCCTTCTCCTCTTACCGGTTCGGCCCGAGCGTTGGCAACAGCTGGCGCACCGACACGGACGTCGGCTCGCCCGGGTACGTGCCGTTCGAATCGGTCCTGCGCAACATGGACGCCGACGCGACTCAGCCGCAGGCCGCGGGCCCGGGCCACTGGAACGACCCGGACTACCTGGGACCGGACCAGGGGATGAGCGAGAGCCAGTTCAGGACCCAGCTTTCGATGTGGGCGATGCTGGCGGCGCCGCTGATGGTCAGCGCCGACCTGACGAAGGTCTCGAACGAAAGCGAGCAGGCGCTCGCCGACCGCGATTTGATCGCCGTCGACCAGGACCCGGCCGGCGTCCAGGGCACGCTGCTCTCCTCCGCGGGCCCGAGCCAGGTCTGGGTCAAGCCGCTCAGCGACGGCAGCCGGGCCGTGGCCCTGCTGAACCGCTCCTCTTCCGCGCTGACGATCTCGACGACCGCCGCGGCGATCGGGATGGCGCCGGCGTCGAGCTATTCGGTGCGCGACCTCTGGACGCGGCGGACCACCACGACGACCGGCGCGATCGAGGAACTGGTGCCGGGCGAATCGACCGCGCTGCTGCGCGTGGCGGCGGGTTAGCAAGTCGTGTCGGGAGGATCCCCGTCTCGCCGCCGGACGCGAACGCGCGGGGCACGCAGGGTGCGGCGAACGCGCAGGGCGCGCCGGGCGGGCCTGGGCCGGGCGACGCTCGTGGCGGTCCTGCTCGGAACGGTCCTCGTCAGCGCGGCCGGCGCCCGGGCGGCGGCCGCAGCGGGCGTGGTGACGATCTCGCCGCTGCCGGGCACCCCAGACGCGTCGCCGAGCACCCAGATCAGCTTCCTGGGGGTCCCGGCCGATCAGATCCGCGACGTCTCGGTCGTGGGGTCGGCCAGCGGGCGCCACAGCGGTCGCCTGGAGGCATATGCGAGCGCACCCGGGGCGAGCTTCCTGTTGGCGAGCCCGTTCAACGAAGGCGAGCAGGTCAAGGTGAGCGCCGTCGTGGGCCAGGGCCACGACGAGCAGCGCACCGGCACCACGTTCACGGTGGCGCGCCTGGCGCACTTCGACTTCACGCCGATGGGCGCTCCACCGGCGGGCGGACCGGGGACGGTGCAGAGCTTTGCGTCGCGGCCGGAACTCCATCCGCCGGCGGTGCGCGTTACGACCCGCTCGCCGCGGACCTCCGACGACGACGACGTCTTCATCGCCGCCAACCACGGCTATGGCCAGTGGGGGCCGATGATCTTCGAACGCGACGGCGCGCTGGTCTGGTTCAAACCGATGCCGAAGGGCGAAACGGCGATGGACCTGCGGGTCGAGCAATACGAAGGCAGGCCGGTGCTGGTTTGGTGGCAGGGCAACATCGCGCCGCTCGGGGTCGGCTTCGGCACGGACTACCTCTACAGCTCCAGCTACCGGCCGGTTGCGCGGATCAGAGCCGGCAACGGCTACTGGGCTGACCTGCACGAAGTCAAACTGACGCCGGCCGGCTCTGCCTTCATCACCGCGTATTCGCTGGTGAAGGCCGACCTCTCCTCGATCGGCGGCGCCCGGGAAGGCGCGCTGCAGGACTCGCTGTTGCAGGAGATCGACGTCAAGACGGGGCTGGTGATGTTCGGGTGGCACGCCTACGGCCATGTCGCATTCAGCGACTCGTACTCGAAAAGGCCGTTCTCGCAGGCATGGCCGTGGGACTTCTTCCACATGAACTCGATCTCGCTGGACCCCTCGGGCGACGGCGACTTCCTGATCTCGGCGCGCAACACGTGGGCCGGCTATGAGATCGACCACAGAACCGGCGCGATCCTGTGGCGACTCGGGGGCAGGCACTCCAGCTTTCGCATGGGCGCGGGCACCGGGACCGCCTACCAGCACGACCTCAGATGGCAGCCGGACCATACGATCACCGCCTTCGACGACGGCGCCGTACCCAAAGCGCACTCCGAGTCGCGCGCGATCCACGAGCGGATCGACTGGAACGATCGGACGGTCTCCCTGACGGGGCGCGACGTGCGCAGCCCCGGCATCCTGACCGGCAGCCAGGGCAACGACCAGGTTCTGGCCGGCGGCGGCTCGTTCGTGGGCTGGGGCGAACAGCCGTACGTCACCGAATTCAGCGAATCGGGACAGACGCTGTTCGAAGCCAACATCCCGGCGCCCGGTGAGTCCTACCGCGCCTACACGTATCCCTGGACGGGCACCCCCACGAGCCCGCCGTCGGTCGCGGTCAGCCCGGGAGCCGGCGAAACGGCGATGGTCTATGCGAGCTGGAACGGCGCCACGGGCGTCAGCGCCTGGCGCGTCCTGGCCGGCCCGAGCCCGGCGCAGCTGGCCCCGATCGCGAACGCGCAAAAGACCGGCTTCGAGACCGCGATCCCGGTGCAGAGCGCGGCGGGCGACTTCGCGGTGCAGGCGCTCGGCCCGGCCGGCCAGGTGCTCGGCACCTCGCCGGCGACGGCGCGCTGAGGCTGCCCTACGCGGGCGCGCCGCTCGGCAGCGGCCCGACCGAAGCCTCGGCGATGTCGTGGGCGTGGTATTCGGCCAGGAGATCCTGCTCGCCGCGCTTGCCGGGAAACATGAAGGCGACCAGAGCGGCGCCGAGCAGGATCGCGATCACGCCGGCGGTGTAGGCGAGACGGTCGCCTTTGATGAACGATTCGCGGGCCCCGTTGATGATCGCTTCGGCATGATGGGGATAGCGCTGGGCGGTCGTGGCGGCGCTCGAGAACGACTTCTCGAGTTCGGCTTCGACGCCGTTGGTGACCGCCGCCTTGTCGGGCGAGCTGGCCACGGCGCCGGCGACCGCGGCGGCGTAACCGGCCGTGAGCAAGGCCCCGAAGATCGACTGCATGATCGCTCCGCCGAGGTCGCGCTGCAGGTCGGCCGTGCCCGAGGCCATGCCGGCGCGCCTGACCGGCACCGATCCGGTCAGCGAGTGCGAGGCGGGGGTGCCGGCGAAGCCGACGCCGATGCCGACGAAGGCGTAGCCGAGACCGACCTTCCAGTAGGCGATGTTCTGCTTCCAGAGCAAGAGCATCGTCAGGAAGCCGAGCAGACAGAAGAAGTAGCCGGTCAGCAGGGTGAAGCGGGCCCCGCGCGCCTCCACGAGTTTGGCTGAGCGCGGCGCCACCAGGACCATCATGATCGCCGCCGGGACGATCGAAAGGCCGGCGTCGAGCGTCGAGTAGGCGAGCACATTCTGCAGGAACTGCTGGCCGATGAACATCGCTCCCATCAGGGACCCGAACACGATGATCCCGGCCAGGGCGGCCACCCAGAAGATCCGCCGGCCGGCGACGTGCAGGTCATAGAGCGGCGCGGGCGCGCGGCGCTGACGCCACACGAACGCGGCGATGGCGAGGACCGCGACGAGGGCCGTGACGAGTACGATCTTCGATTCGCCGTGGACCGGGGCGAAGTTGATCGCGAGCACGATCCCGGCGACCGCCAGGACCGAGGCGACGCCGCCGAAGTTGTCTACCGGGCCGGTCGTCTCGTTGACGTGGCTTGGCACGTGGCGCCAGGCCATGTATACCGCGACGAACGCGAGCGGCAGGGTGATGAAGAAGACCGAGCCCCAGTGGAAGTGGGTCAAGAGGAGCCCCGCGATCAAGGGGCCGAGCGCCGAGATGCCGCCGCCGAGACCCGACCACAGGGCGATCGAGCGGGTGCGGGCCGGCCCCGACCAGAGCGCGGTGATCAGGGCAAGGGTCGTCGGGTAGGCCATGCCGGCGGCCAGGCCGCCGATGATGCGCGCGGCGATCAGGACGCCCGCCGAGGGCGCCAGGGCCGCCAGCAGCGAGGCCGGGATCGCGAGCGTGGTGCCGGCCAGGAGCATCGCCTTGCGCCCGTAGCGATCGCCGAGCGCCCCCAGATACAGGACCGAGGCGGCCAGGCCGAGCGAGTAGCCGACGGCGATCAGGTCGAGCTCGGTCTGAGAGGCGTCGAACGCCTTGCCGATGTCGGGCAGCGCCACGTTGGCGACCGCCAGGTTCAGGTTGGCGACCGCCGCGACGAGGATCAAGGCGGTCAGGACCAGCCCCGAGCGCGCGGGGCCGCTGGACGCTTCCTCGGGCTCGGCGGCGCCGAGTGATGCTTTCTCTGACCCGGCGGCGGGGGCGGCGCTTGATGCCGGCTCGGCCATCAGCGCGAGAGCATCTCACGCTTGGCGGCCGCGAACTCCTCGTCGGTTAGGGCTCCGCTCGCGTGCAGCGAGGCCAGGCGCTCCAGCTTCTCGACCGAGTCGCCGCCGCCGGCGCCGCTCCCCGCGCCGCCATCGCCGCCGGCGTGCCCGCGGCCGGCGAGGCCGGAGCGCACGCTGGCGCTCCCGCGCGAGAACGAGCCCCTGACGCTGGCCCAGCCGCCGCGCAGCGCGTCCATTCCGCCGGCCCTGGCGTCGGGGAACTCGAAGGCGGTCTGGCGGCGAAGCATCTGGGTGCCGAACAGGACCAGGATCGTGATCAGGAGGATGCCCGTAAGCGTCTGGGTCGCATGGATCGGCCCCCAGGCGAAGAGAATGAGCAGGGCGACGACGGCGACGCCGAAGGTTATGTCGGGCCGGTCGCGCAGGTAGGGCGCCAGCGCGTGTCTGGTCGAGCGCGCCCAGCGGGAGGCGCCGCCGAGCAGCCCGGCCAGGACGACGAACACGCCGATGAAGATCAGGGCGCCGGCGACGTCCGCGAGCACGCTCGTGCCGATCGACCAGGCGGCGTTTGCGGCCGGGCGGACCGCTTCGGTCGTGGCGAGAGTGTTGACGACCTGGGTGCCGGCGAGCGAGCGGACCCCAAGGGCCACCAGGCCGGCGCCGACGCAGATGACGCCCACGTTCAGCAAGGTGCGCGCGCGACGGCCGCGGGCGAGGCCGATGGCGCCGGCGAACAGCAGGAGCACGAGCGCGGGCACGATGACCGCGAGCGCGCGCAGCAGGCGCACGGCGGCCTGAGCGGTTTCAAGCGACTTGGAGCTGACGATTTTGATCTGGGCGATGTTGTTCGGGATTTTTTCGGCGGTCGACGAAGGGGCTCCGAGCCGCTTGGCCAGTTCGGCGACGATCGGTCTGAGGCTCAAGTAGACCGCCCCGCCGCCGGGCGTCTTGATGACCGTGCTCTTGTTCTCGATCAGGTTCACGAACTGTTTGTGGGTCACGTCGTTGGCGGACTTCCACAGTTCTTGGACCCTGGGCTGCTGGAGCGCGAGGACGATCCCTTTTTCGACCACGTTGCGCAGGCCGCCGGCGGCAGGGCCGGCGAGCGGCTTCAGTTCGCTCGGCAGTCCTGCTCGGATTTCGCCGGCGACGTTGACGTTCGCATAGATCTGGTCGGTCAAGTACGAGGACAGCTCTTCCTGGATCGCCGGGTTCTCGAGCAGCTTGGTGTTCGTTTCGGTCCAGTAAGCGGTGTCCAGGAGCTGGCGGTTCGCCCAGACGGCGAAGATGCCGACGACGCTGAGGATCGCCGCCAGGCCGAGCATCGTGCGCACGAGCCAGACGTGCTCGCGGCCCGGCATCCCGCCGGTCGGCGCGGCCGGGGGGTCGCCGGGTGCGGTGGACTGCTTGGGCTGGTCTGGCGGTGTCGACACTGTGACCTGTAACCCTAAGCTCGAATCAGCTGCATTCGATCGGTTCGAGAGCCTTGACGTAGCTGGTCTCCAACCTACTCAGAGCGCTCTGGAGCTGTGCGCCGGCGCTGCTGAGACTCGAGATCGACAGGCTCGAGACGCTCGACAGGATCGAGGAGACTTCGTTCTGAAAGGTTTCGGTGGCCTGTTTGACCTGCTGCTTGCGGGCCGGCGCCAGATCGCTCTGGGCGGCCTTGATCTTCTTGAGGTCTTCGAAGATCGCCTGGCCTTCTTCCTTGAGCTGAGGCAGACTGGCGGGCGAGGGCGTGATCGTCTTCAGGGTGTCGAGCCTGGTCTTGATGTCGGACCTGGCGGTACAGACCGTGCTCAGGGCTGCCTTCTGGGCCTTTTCCTGCTGGGATTCGCCGCAGCCGGCCAACGGGATCGCGAGCGCGGCCAGCAGCACGGCGCCGGCCGCCGCGGGCTTGCCCGGCCGCGGGGAGACCAGCGCGCAGACACGGGCCCGGCGAGTATGGGCACGGGCAGGGGCATGACCCCCGGAGAGTGGCGCGGGGGGCGCCGCGACGGGCGCCCCCCTGCCGAATGAGCTCATGTCGAGCACGTCGTTGCT
>DATJWI010000268.1:0-5069 GCA_035501375.1 Solirubrobacteraceae bacterium | reverse complement strand
CCCGGCGGTGTGGCGTTGGGCCTTGGATCCGAGGACCCGTTAAGACTTTGCTCCTCGCTGGACACTTCCGATGCGCAAGGGCCTGCTGCGTGACAAGGCATATATCTGAACCTTTCTGGTCTCGGCATTGCTGATGCCCTTCTCGGCGGCTTCCGTCCATGGCGGACTCCTGCTGGCCGTCGCCGTTCGAAGCGATTCCGCGGATCATCGTGCGCGGCTCCGCACCCAAACGACCTCCTCGAATCCATGCACCTTCGCGACGCGAGTTCACCCTAACCGAATTGGCAAACCGTTGCTCGGAGCTGACGGAGCGTGGAGACGGCCGCATCCTCGGGGCGGACCGATCGACGCCAACGCCCACTACGATCGCGGCTATGGCAAAGAAAGGCCCTCGGGGACGACTGCTCGAAAGGCTGGACGGCAAGAAGGTGGTCGTCTGCATGGGCGCGGGCGGGGTCGGCAAGACTACGATCTCGGCGGCCCTGGCTATGGGCATGGCGATGAGGGGCAAGAAGGTGGCGGTCGTGACGATCGACCCGGCCAACCGGCTGGCGGCCGCGCTGGGCTTGGACGAGCTGGCGAGCGAGCCGCACAGGATCGACGAGAGCTTGCTGAGCGGCCAGGGGATCGAGCTGGAGGGCGAGCTGTGGGCGATGATGCTGGATGCCAAGCGCACGTTCGACCAGATCGTCGAGCGCCTGGAGCCTGACGAGAAGCGGCTGGCGGCGATCTTGGCGAACCCGGTCTACAAGGAGTTGTCGAGCGCGGTGGCCGGTTCGCACGAGATGAGCGCGATCGCGAAGCTGTATGAGCTGTACGAGGACCACGACTTCGACGTGATCGTGCTCGACACGCCGCCTTCGCGGAACGCGCTCGATTTCTTGGACGCGCCGGGCAGGCTGCTGGGCTTCATGGAAGGCCGAGCTTTGCAGCTGTTTTTGGCGCCGGGCGGCCTGACGGCAAAGCTGTTCGGACGCGGCACGGGCTTCGTGTTCGGGATCTTCGCGAAAATGACGGGCATCGACATGATGGGCGAGCTGGCCAGGTTCTTCGGGTCGATCGACGGCGTTGTCGAAGGCTTCGGCAAGCAGACCAAGCACGTGGCGGCGCTGTTGAGGGCGCCAGAGACGACCTTCCTGGTCGTGACCTCGCCAGACCGAGCGCCGGCGCAGGAGGCGGTCTTCCTGGCGGACCGCCTTCACGAGGCGGGCATGGCCAGAGGCGGCGTGATCGTCAACAGGGTCGAGAGCCTGAGCCTGAACGGCATGGACGAGGCGCGGCTGACGGAGTCGCTGCTGGCGGACCTCGACGAGCGGCTGGCTTCGAAGGTGGCGGCCAACCTGGCCGACTTCGACGTGCTGGCCAGGCGTGACGCCGCGACCGTGGCAAGACTGTCCGAGCAGCTTCAGGAGCCGGATCCGGTGCTCGTGAGAGACCTGGACGAGGACATACACGACCTTGCGGGTCTGGCCGAGGTCGCGGCCCTGCTCTTGGACTGAGCCTTCTTCAGGCGATAACGAGCAACTGCTGAGCGCCTTCGGAAGCTGCCCCATTCGCCAAGGGTGCTCCCTGGCCGCGATCGGGCTCGGGCTCGGCGGGCTCGGCGGGATCAATCTCCGCGAGATGGGGCTCGGCGGGCTCGGGCTCCGCGAGATCAGGCGCAGCGGGATGGGGCGCTGACAGCAGCTGGTCGGCAAGACGTGGCAGGTCGGGGCTCAGGTGGCCGCAGATCACATCTCTTAGCAGGGCTCTGAGATGGTCGGCGATTTCACGTGCGAGCGCCAGGCTGGCGGCGCGCTCGGGCGCTGCGCCGGCCATGAAGGATCGCTCGAGCCTCTGGGCCTTGAGGATCCGGTCGGTCAGCTTGGCCCGGTGCTCGGGCGTCGCGCACAGCGCCGCCAGGCGGCCGGCCAGCTGGCCGGATCCGGGCCCCTCGGGCTCGAGCAGGGCGCGCAGGGCGAGCAGGTGGTCGCTGAGAGAGTCATACGGGTGGGCGCGCTCACAGCCGAGCTCGAACCTGCGCAGCGCCCATGCCAGGACGTTGCTCGAAGGCGATCTACGAGAGACGAGGCTGCAGAAGGCTCGCAGCTCGTCCTCTTGGTCGGTGGAGACGACGAGCATGCCATGGGGCCTGCCGGCCTGGCCGACGGCGAGCGTGGTCCAGGCGTCCTCGCCGCTCAGGCGCGCCCAGGCCAGGGATCCGAGCGTGACGCGGCCGTCGCCGAACAAGCGCAGCGCCCGCAACAGGTCTTTCAGCACCTCGAGGCCCGTCGCCAAAGCCGCCTCGCGGGGGCTCAGGCCGGCAGCCAGGGATGCCTCATGAGGATTCAGGCCGGCTGTTCGGCCGGCTGGCTGCGCTTCGGCCAGCTCCTTGACCGAGCGCTCCTCGCAGGTCAAGGAGACCAGCAGGTGTTCGGGCCCGACCGTGAGCTCTTCGCCGGCGGCGAGCGCCTCAGGTGGCGCCCAGGACATCTCTCGGGGCGTGGCGATCGTGAGGCCCTTCGTCAGCTTGACCTCCGGCGAGGCGATCGCCATGCCGTGGAGGGTCGCCACGAGCGTGACGGTGCCCGGCGCGCTCGCCGAGTCTGCTCGCTCGAGCCTGGCGAGCGCGGCGGCCAGGCGGTCGGGGGGCTGGCCGATCTTCGATCGGTCGAACTCGGTCTGCTCGGCGAAGGCATCTTGCAAGACCCATTTTGCGGCTGCACGCGCGCGCGCGGACACACCCACGCGGGCATCCTCCGCGAGCAAGTCCATCCCGCGACCAGACCCACGGCCGGATCGGCGCCCGAGACCCGTCGGAGCGCTCCCGTCCAGCCCTGAGCGGCCAGCGAGGTAGCGGTCGAGCCCGTCAAACTCGGCCAGGGCCGCCACCGCGACGCGATGCTCGGGCAGCGCTTCGAGCACGGGCTGGCGCTCGGCTATGAACCGGCGCGTCAAGGGTCTGCAGCTGTAGAAGAGCGCACGGCCCGGGCCGGAGCCGCGCCTTGAGCCGAGCTCCAGCTCTACCTCGGCACCGGCTTCGACGTCGGCTTGTAGGACCGTGGCCGCCGCCTGGACGTACTCCGTCAGGGCTCGCTCCAGCTCGGTCGAGATTGGGGCTGTAGGCATGAGCTACGGGTTTCGCCTCGGCGCAGACCGCTCCTGCCCGACGCAGCTTGCCTTGCAGCCATCGCCGGCCCTCCCGATCCGCGAGGCCAAGCGAGCCAGCGTCCGCCCGACGCGCTCGTGGCGCCGCCGCAAGCCTCAGGGCATCGCCTGGCTTACGCGACCGCGGCGGCCACGGCGGCCGTCAAGGACTCGGCCGAAAGAGCGTTCCCGCGTTCGGAGCACTGCTCGCCGAGCCACTGTTCGCCGTAGGCCCTCATGTCGTCGATGATCGGCAGCAAGGCCTTGCCCTTCTCGGTCAGGGCGTACTCGACGCGCGGCGGAACCTCGCCGAAGGTGTCGCGCCGTACGATCCCCTCCTCCTCGAGGGCCCGCAGCCGCAGCGAGAGCGTGCGTGGACTGATGCCGGCAAGGGAGCGCTCCAGCTCGCAAAAGCGCGAGCAGCCGTCCGCCAGGTCGCGGACCAAGAGCAAAGTCCACTTGCCGCACACCACTTCGGCGGTCCTACAGACTGGGCATGTCTCGTCAACGGCCACCGCTTTACTTTACCAAGTGAAGTATCGAATCTCGGAGGCCCCCCGAACCCGCGGCGGTATCGTTGTGACCGATGATCGTCTTGGCTGTAAGCGGACCGCTCTTCATAGGCGTCGTGGTGGTGGCCGCGCTCGCTTTCGCGGCGTTCCTGTTGCGCTCAGAGGGCTGAAAGCCTCAGGCGACCGTCAGCTTTGGCTGTCGCGGGGCCGAGCCAGCCTCGCGCTGAGCCTGGGCCGCCGCGACATCCTCCATCGTGGTGCCCCGTTTGCCGTCGGCCTGCATCAAGAGCTTGAAGTCGGCGGGGCTCGACGCGACCTTCATCGCCTCGTCGAAGCTGACGAGACCGGCCTTGACGTGAGCGAACAGGGCCTGGTCGAAGGTCTGCATGCCGTAGTAGGCGCCGGTCGCGATCACCTCGCCGAGCTTGCCGGTCTGGGTCGGGTCGACGACCATGTCACGCACCCGGCCGGTCATCCGCAGGATCTCGCAGGCCGCAACACGACCGCCATGGGCGCCGCGCACCAGGCGCTGGGAGATGACGCCCTTGATCGTGCCGGCGATCATGGAGCGAGCCTGCTGGTGCTGGTGGGGCGGGAAGAAGTCGAGCATCCGGTTGATCGACTCGGCGGCGTCGACCGTGTGGATCGTCGAGAGCACCAGGTGTCCGGTCTCGGCCGCCGAAAGGGCGGGCTGGACGGTGTCCTCGTCGCGCATCTCGCCGATCAGGATCACGTCTGGGTCCTGGCGCAGGACGCGGCGCAGGGCCCGCTTGAACGAGGCCGTGTCCATGCCGACCTCGCGCTGGTTGATGACCGACTTCTTGTCTTCGTGGACGAACTCGATCGGGTCCTCGATCGTGACGATGTGCTTGCTGGCGGTGAAGTTCATGTGGTCGATCATCGCCGCCAAGGTCGTCGACTTGCCAGAGCCCGTAGTGCCCGTCAGGAGCACTATCCCGCGCTCCTCGTCGGCCAGGTCTCTGACGACCGACGGCAGGGAAAGCTCTTCGATCGTCGAGATCCTGTGCGGGATCGCCCTGATCGCGATCGAGATCACGCCGCGCTGCTGGAAGGCATTCAGGCGGTAGCGCGCGACATCTGGGATTTCATAGGAGAAGTCGACCTCGTGCTCTGAAGCGAATTCCTCGAGCTTGGCCTCGTCGCTGAGCAGCGTCCGCAGCGCGCCTTCGGTGTCCTCGGCGCCCAGGACCGGCCCGTCAGGAGCGGCCGCGAGCACGCCGTCGACCCTGAACAGCGGCCTCGAGCCGACCTTCAGGTGCAGGTCGGAGCCACCCTTGGCGACCAGCTCGCGCAGCGCCGATTCGACGTCGAACATGTTCTCCGCATCGGCACGTTCCCGCGCGGGCTTGAACTCAGGTTTCCTGAGTGACGGATCGCGGCTGGCCGAAACTGGGATGCGAGCGAAGCGAG
>DATJWI010000267.1:0-3361 GCA_035501375.1 Solirubrobacteraceae bacterium | reverse complement strand
AAGGGCGCCAGGCCGGGGCGTCCCCAGGATCTGGAAACTGGGCTGCCCTGTCCCCTGACGGGGCCTTTTGCCTATAAGGTCCCGGCCTTGGCCAGGACGCTCACAGCAGACCTGCCGGCGAAGGTCGGTGCGATCGCCACGGTGCAGGGCTGGGTGCAGGCCGTGCGCGATCAGAAGCGCGTGCAGTTCGTGGTCGTGCGCGATGAGTCCGGCGCGGTGCAGGTGGTGCTCGGCAAGGACGACCCGCCGAGCGATCTCAACGAGGCGGTCTCGGGGCTGACGCCTGAGTCGGCCGTGACCGTGACCGGCGAGGTCGTCGCCGACGAGCGCGTGAATCTCGGTGGCCTGGAGTTGCAGCTAAGGGAGATGCAGGTCGAGTCGAGCGCCGAGCCCGAGCTTCCGATCGCGCCGGACTCGGCCTTGGACAAGCGCATCGACTGGCGCTATCTGGACCTGCGCCGGCCCGACCGCCGCCTGATCTTCGAGGTCCAGAGCACGATCGAGCACGCCATGCGCGAGCACTGGCGGTCTGAGCGGTTCGTCGAGATCCACACGCCCAAGATGATGGGCTCGGCCAGCGAGTCGGGCGCCGAGCTGTTCAAGGTCGAGTACTTCGACACGACCGCCTACCTGGCCCAGTCCCCCCAGTTCTACAAGCAGATGGCGATGGCCGGCGGCTTCGAAAGGGTCTTCGAGATCGGGCCCGTGTTCAGGGCCAACCCGTCGTTCACCTCGCGCCATGACACCGAGTTCACGAGCGTCGACGTCGAGATCGCCTGGATCGACTCGCACGAGGACGTGATGGCCTTCGAGGAGCGCTGGCTGGCGCACGTCCTGGGCGTGGTCGCGGCCGAGCACGGCGCACAGATCGAGCAGACGTTCGGCGCCACCGTCACCGTGCCGAGCGTGCCCTTTCCGAGGATTACGCTGGCCGACGCGAAGGACCTGTTGCGCGAGCGTGGCCACGACGGGGTGCCCGGTCCCGACCACGACCTCGACCCGCCCAGCGAGCGCGCGCTGTCGGCGCTGATCCTGGCGGAACACGGCCACGAGTTCGCGTTCGTGACCGACTACCCGGCCTCGGTCCGGCCCTTCTATCACATGCGGCACCCTTCAGATCCGACTTTGACGCGCAGTTTCGACCTGCTGTGGCGGGGTTTGGAGTTGACGACCGGGGCTCAGCGGGAGCATCGCCACGACGTGCTGCTCGACCAGGCGCGCGACAAGGGTGTCGATCCCGGCCCGATCTCCTACTACCTCGACTTCTTCCGGTACGGCGCGCCGCCCCACGGCGGCTTCGGCTTCGGTTTGACGCGTCTGTTGATGCAGCTCCTCGGCCAGGACAACGTCCGCGAGGTCACATTCCTGTATCGCGGGCCGCACAGGCTGCTGCCCTGAGGCGCTCTAGGCTGGCCGCCCTGGCCAGGGGTGTTCGGTGCGGGGCGTGAAGGCGTGCGGCGTGCGGGGCGTGAAGGCGTGCGGGGCGTGAAGGCGTGCGGCGTGCGGCGTGTGGGGAGTGCGGCGTGCGGGGGGAGTGCGGGGTGCGGGGGGAGTGCGGGGTGCAGGCCAGGGGTGGGGTGTTTGTTGCGAAAAGCGGCAGGTAGGTTTTCTACCCAGCCAATTGTGAAAAGTTGTTGCTTTATAAAACTAAGACAATGAGCAGTGTCAGGTTTTCTACCGCTGTGATCTGGGCCGGCTTTACCGGAGTCAGTGGCCCGTTGTCGCTGGAGGATGCCGCCAAAGGGGACGCCGGGGCAAACCGGCCTACACGCCCGCCGCCACGCTCCCGCGCTCGCGCAGCCGGCCGACCGCCTCCCTCACGGCCTCGCGCGCGTCCTCGGGCTCCAGCACCGCCGCGTCGCCGGCTTCCTTGAGGATCTCCCGGACCAGCCAGTCGACCCCGGCGAAGCTCAGCTCCACGACCACCGACCCATCTCCGCGCTCGGCCACGACGCGCCTGGCCTCGCGCGCCCAGCGCGCCCGCTCCGGAGAGACCCATACCCTGGCGACCCGCGACGCCTCGACCTCGCCGGTCCTCAGCCAGCCATCGACCTCGGCCGCGGGATCGACCTCGGGCCGGGGCTCGAACTTGCGCCTCGATATCTTCGCCCGCTTGATCCTGTCCAGCCTGAAGTGCCTGACCCCTTCGCGCTCGGGGTCGAAGCTCGCCACATACCAGCCCTCCCTGCCGTTGGTCAGCGCGTACGGCTCGACGACTCGATGCGATATCTCGTCCTCGTTCTGCTTGTAGTACTCCAGCTCGATGAGCCTGTGCCCGACGATCGCCGTCGAGACCAGCCGCGCCAGGTCGGTGTCGTCGCCGGCGCCGTGCGCCACCTGCAGGCCCTGCTCCATCGGGTCCTCGCCGAGCGCCGCCACGATCTTCTCGCGCGCGCTCTGCAACGAGCCCTCCGGTATGTGCTCGCCGATCAGGTCGATCGCCGCCACCAGCGCCTTGCCCTCGACCGGCAACAGCCTTGCCGGCCGGTCGAAGTTGTCGCTGTACGGCTCCGGGTCGACGTCGATCTCCAGCTCGCCGCCATCGGCCTCCACGACCTCCGCATACAGCACGTACGAGCCGCCGCCGAAGTTGACCACGTTCAGGACGCTCAGATCCTCCTCGAGCTCCTCCTCGCTCAGCTTCAGCCGCTCGCACACCTCCCTCACCGGCACGCGCTCGCCGGCCCGGCCGGCCTGGATCAGGATGCTCGCCAGCGTCACCAGCCGCGCGAAGCGCTCGGGCCTGATCGCGGCGGTCTCGCCGCTGCGTCCCTCGGCCGCGTTCTCCTCGCGCCGCTCGTCGTCCCCCTTCGCCCGCGAACGCCCGCTGGCCGCATGCTCCCTCCGTGCTCTGGGGGCGCCGCTCGCTGCCGCGGCGATCCTGGAGCGGTCACGCCCGCTCCTCGCCTCCGGTCTCTCCATCGACTCCAAGAAGTCCTCTCCATGGCGCTCCCACAGCAGCTCCAGGCGCCGGTCCAGCTCCTCGACCAGCTCCGGCGGGCCCAGCAGTCTCGCGTTCATACCCAGGCCCAGGACCCACGCGATGATCGTGCGTGGGCTCGAGTAGGCGGTCTTGAAGACGACGCCGCCCTCGCCGCCCTCGTCCTCGCCATCGTGGGCTTGGACCTCGCCGTAGCGGCCGTAGTGGCGCTGCACCTGCCAGGCCACACGCTCTGAGATCAGCACCTCGGCGAGGCTTGTCTGCTCGCCCAGCTGCCAGTCTGCTCGCCTGGCGTAGCTGCGCGGATCGAAGTCCCCTGGCCGCCTGAAGTCGTGCTCGGCCTTGGTCGCATACGCGACCTTGCCCTGGATCCGTGACAGCCTGAACACCCTGATCGCTTTGCGCTCGTGCGCATAGCCC
>DATJWI010000266.1:0-2371 GCA_035501375.1 Solirubrobacteraceae bacterium | reverse complement strand
GTGGTACCAGAGCCAGGCCTTCGGGTTGATCGGCTCGCCCACAGAGCCGAGCAGGCGCAGCGAGGAGAGGTCGTAGCGCTCGTCCTCGCGGTACAGCGTGCGCAGCATCGACGGCCACGGGCGCGTGAGGACGAGCAGGCCCTGCCCTTCGGAGATGGGCTCACCGGTCGACTCATCGAGCACCTCGGCCTCCACGCCCGGGAACGGCTGCGTGGCCGAACCCGGCTTGGTCGCGGTGATGCCGGGCAGCGGCGTGATCATGATCGCGCCGGTCTCGGTCTGCCACCACGTGTCCACGATCGGGCAGCGTTCCGCGCCGATCACCCTGTGGTACCAGAGCCAGGCCTTCGGGTTGATCGGCTCGCCGACCGAGCCGAGCAGCCTCAGGCTCGAGAGGTCGCGTTCGTTCGGCCACTGGGCGCCCCACTTGATGCAGGCCCTGATCGCGGTGGGAGCGCAGTAGAGGATCGTGACCGAGTAGCGCTCGACCAGCTCCCACCAGATGCCCTTGTGGGGGTAGTCGGGGGCGCCCTCCCACATCACCGAGGTGGCGCCGTTGCAGAGCGGCCCGTAGACGATGTAGGAGTGGCCGGTCACCCAGCCGACGTCGGCTGCGCACCAGTAGACATCTTTCTCGGACTTCAGATCGAAGACGTAGCGATGGGTCGCCGAGACGCCGGTCAGGTAGCCGCCGGTCGTGTGCAGAATGCCCTTCGGCTTGGCTGTCGAGCCGGAGGTGTAGAGGATGTAGAGCGGGTGCTCGGCGTCGAAGGGCTCGGCCGGGCAGCTCGGATCGGCGGCGCTGACGATCTCGTCGTAGAAGACGTCGCGCCCGGCTTTCATCTGGCAGGGGACGCCCTTGGAGCGCACGACCACGATCTTCTCGAGCGTGGCCAGGTCGTGCATGACCTCGTCGACGCGATCCTTGACCGGCGCGGTCTTGCCCTTGCGCGCGGCGCCGTCTACGGTGATCAGGACCTTGGCCTCGGAGAACTCGAGGCGCTCGCGGACGGCCTCGGCCGAGAAGCCGCCGAAGACGACGTTGTGGGGCGCGCCGATGCGCGCGCAGGCGAGCATCGCGACGACGACCTCCGGGATCATCGGCAGGTAGATCCCGACCACGTCGTTCGGCTTCACGCCGAGATCGCGCAGAGCGTTGGCGAAGCGCTGGACCTCGAGCAGGAGGTCGGCATAGGTGAGCTTGCGCTCCGACCCATCCTCTCCGTGCCAATGGAAGGCGACCCGATCGCCACGGCCGGCGAGCACGTGTCGATCGAGGCAGTTGTAGGAGGCGTTGAGCTTGCCGCCGACGAACCACCTGTAGAAGGGCGGGTCCGAGTCGTCGAGGACGGTCTGCCACGGGCTGAACCAGTCGAGCCCGCGGGCCTGCTCGGCCCACCAGCCCTCCGGGTCGCGCGCCGCGCGCTCATAGACCTCCGGATCGTTCAGCAGGGCCTTCTCGGCGAACTCGGCCGGAGGCTCGAAGCGCTCGACCTCCAGGAGCGAGGCCAGCTCGCGGTCGAGCTCCTCGCCGGCGGCTGCGTCTGGTCTTGGAGCCATCGCCGGTGACTCTACCGCCAGGGCTTGGCTGTGTCAGGCGCTCAGCGGCGCTTGCGTCCGCGCCGGCGCGAGGAGCCCTCGGGGACGGGCTCGGGCGCCGGAGCGACGTCGCCACCGCCGGCGGTGGCAAGCGCGGCACCCTGCTGGGCGGCTCGGCGCTCGGCCTGGGTTGGCCAGGGCCTGGCTTCCCCGGTGCTCCAGGCCGGCGGGTCGCCGTTCGGCCAGCGCCCCAGGTAGAGGATGCCCATCCCGAGCATCCAGAAGGCGGGGATGATTTCCAGAGTCGCCCCGCCGATCGGCAGGAAGATGAGGATGCCGGCGAAGATGCCGATGACGCCCATCCAGCGGGTCAGGAGACCGACCCTGATGGCGTTGATCGAGGTTGCGATCATGCCGGCGGTCAAAAACAGCGTGACGAGCAGGTCGATGTACTGGCTGCCGATGTTGACGGCCCCCTTGGTCAGGGCCTGTTCGACGGCGCTGTTCGAGAAGTCGTGACCGACGGCGAAGTTGTGGGCCTGCACGGCGGCGACGATCTGGTGGGCGACGTTGACGATCGCCAGGCCGATCCCACCGATCAGGACCAGCGGCCGAGCGGCGCGCCAGGTCTCGGGCCGGCGGAATTTGGTCGCATCGAGCAGAAACAGGAGGACCAACGTGAGGATCACGATCGCCAGCGACTTGACGACCGAGCCGGCGATCAAGGCCAGCGCGTGGTGACTGATGTATTTGACCTCGGCGGCGCGCGGGCTCACCAACGGGCTGGCCTGACCGCGCAGGGCCGGTGTGAGCCCCTGCACGAGACCGACCG
>DATJWI010000265.1:0-2224 GCA_035501375.1 Solirubrobacteraceae bacterium | reverse complement strand
TATACCCTGACGTTCGGCGCGTTCGTCCTCTCCGGCGGTCACGTTTCCGACCGGATGGGGGCGAGCGTCGGTCTCGGGCTCGGCGCCGCTGGCTTTGCGCTCAGCTCAGCGCTCTGCGCCCTGGCGCCGAGCCTCGGCGTGCTGGTCGCGGCCCGCGCGGCCCAGGGCGCGTTCGCCGCCGTGATGCTCCCCTCCTCGCTCGCGCTGGTTAGCCAGACGTTCACAGAGCCGCGCGCCCGCACGCGGGCCATCTCGATCTGGGCTGCGGCCGGCGGCGCCGCCGTCGCCGCCGGGCCAATCGTTGGTGGACTCCTGACTCACAGGCCCGGCTGGCCCGCAGTGTTCTTGATCAACGTGCCAATCGGCGGGCTTGCGCTACTCGGGTTGCGCTTCGTCCCGCGTTCCACCGCACGGTACGCCCGACTCGATGTCTTTGGCCAGGTGGCCGCGGTCGTCGCGCTCACGCTCTTCGCCTTTGCACTGATCGACGGCGGGCGCGTCGGCTTCGACCAGGCCCCGATCATCGCTGGCTTGGCCCTATTTGGCGTAACCGCGACGGCCCTGCTGATCCGCGGCTGGCGCTCGCCGCACGCGGCGATTCCGGTCCGGCTGCTCGCGACGAAGGAGGCCGGCGCGGCACTCTGTGTCGGCTTCGCTCTCTACCTAGCGTTCTATGGCGTCATCTTCACGCTCTCGCTCTACTTCCAGCAGGTGCTGAAATACGGGCCGGTGCAGGCCGGCGTGATGTTCGTGCCCATGACCGTCCTCATCTCGGCCGCGACGCTGGCGTCCGGGCGATGGACCCGCCGCACCAGTCCGTTCCTGCCCATGGCAGTCGGGACTTTCGGGATGGCCAGCGGCTTCCTCGCGCTCATCGTCATCCAGGCGCGCAGCCCCGTCTGGGAGGTTGCGGTGGCAACGATCCCGATCGGCATCGGGTCTGGCATCGCCGGCCCGGGCATTCCAGTCGCGATCCTGGCCGCGCTCCCGGCGGACCGCAGTGGCACCGCGTCGGGTATCGCGAACGCCCTCCGCCAGGTGGCGGCGACGGTCGGCGTTGGCGTGTTCGGCGCGCTGCTTGCGGGCCGCGCCGGCATAGCGCACGGGATGGAGGCAGCGTGCCTGGTCGCCGCGATCGCGCTCCTTATCGGTGCTGGCGTAGCGCTGAGCTGCGTTCGCCTCCCCCCTCGGCTCGCAGGTGCGCGAGCGGCAGCATAGAGAGGACGTCGTGCTCGTCGACAAGGTCTGTGGGATCACGGCTCCCGGCCAGGGCATCGGGCGTGCCCTCGCGATCAAGCTGGCCCGCCGCGGCGCTAGCGGTTTCGCATCCGGCGTCAGCTTCGACATGGGCCACGAGACCGTTCGCCTGATCGTTCGGCTGATCGAGAAGGCGGGCGGGAAGCCGTGCTATATCCCGGGCGACGTCCCTCAGCGCGATCGGCGCACCAGATACGCCGCCCCCAACCTGCGCCGCTCGACCGCGGGCGCGATCGTGAACGCCGTGTCGGCCGCCTCGTCCGTGGGCTATCCCATGTCCCTCTGCGACTCGCCGACCGAGGGGCCATCGCGCAGCTCACGAACGCGACGACGATGGAGCTGCCGGCCGACGGCATCCGGTGCAACTGCGTGTGCCCGGGCGCCACGAACACGGCGCCGCTCTCGAACACCATTGAGGCCGCCGAGAATAAGCAGGGCATCATGGACGTCCTCACGGGACCGCTGTTCGTCGACCGGCTGGGCCGGCCGGAGGAGGCTGCCGAGCTGATGTGCTTCCTGGCCTCCGAGGACGCGGCGTTCATCACCGGCGCGGTCTACCTGGTCGACGGCGGCGCCCTCGCTTGGCGCGGCGAAGCGAGTGAGGATTAGTCGCGAGATGGCGGTTGCGGGCCTAACCACCAAGTCAGTCTCGGCCTATACGCGGCCGACTCCGCGGCGCTCCAGCCGAGGGTGCAAGCACACTCTACGGTCGAGCCTGACGGGTCGCTTTTGGCGCGCCGGGGGGTGGGCGCGCCGGGCGGATCGCCGCCAACCGCCACGACTCCCCCCCGAGATCGGCGTGGCCTTCATGCACTGGCTCTGGCGGGAGGCGTAAACGCAATGGAGCGATCACAGCGGGATCCGCTGACCGGTTCGGTGATGGAGGAGCTACAGCGGCTGCTCGATGCCGCCGTCGAGTTCGAGACCGGTGTGGCGCGCCACTACGGCCTCGACCGAGAGGACATGA
>DATJWI010000264.1:0-9040 GCA_035501375.1 Solirubrobacteraceae bacterium | reverse complement strand
GACGCCTACCGTGTCAACCCCGTGATCGACTCGATGATGGGGCGTCGCGTTGATCTTGCCAGCGGCGGCTATCTGATGATCGACTACGCCGAGGCGCTGACGGTGATCGACGTCAACTCCGGGAGCTTCATCGGCCGCGGCAAAGGCGCGGCGCTCGAGGAGACGATCACCAAGACGAACCTCGAGGCCGCCGCGGAGGTCGTCAACCAGCTGCGCCTGCGCGACATCGGCGGGATCATCGTGATCGACTTCATCGACATGGCGCGCGCCAAAAACCGCGACGCGGTCATGAAGACGCTGCGCAAGACCCTCGACGAGGATCGCACCAAGACGTTCACAGCCGAGATCTCAAAGCTCGGCCTGGTCGAGATGACCCGCCAGAACGTGACCGAGGGTGTGCGCGAGATCATGAGCAGGGCCTGTCCGACGTGCGAGGGCGAGGGCGTCATCAAGAGCGAGGAGACGATCGCGATCGAGTTCGAGCGCCGGCTGCGTGACGTCGCCGTGGAGCACCCCGACGCGGAGGCGCTGCTCGTTCAGATGAACCCGCGTGTGTCCACCCAGTTCACCGGCCACGGGTCGCGGGTGCTGCACGCCTTGGAGGCCAGGACCGGCAAGTCGTTCCTGTTCGAGGGCTCCGAAGGTTTGGCACTGGACCACTTCGCGATCACCTTCGTCGGCAGTCGCGAGGAGGTCGAGGAGCGCGCGCTGCCGTTCCGGCCCGGCGAGGAGGTCCTCGTCGAGATCGTCGAGCCTCACATGTACGACGTCGACGACGCGGTCGCCAAAATCGACGGCTACATCATCTCGATCGCCGGCGCCGCGCCACATGTCGGCGAGAAGCGAATGGTGCGGATCGACCAGGTCGGGCGCACCGCGGCCAGCGCACTGCTCTTGGATGAGGCCGGAGAGGTGATCGTCCCGCCCCCGCGCACCCCCGCTCCGGCCAAACGCCGGCCGCGGCGGCGGGCCGCTCAGCCCAAGTCCGGGGGGCTCCAGGCCACCCCCAAGGTTGACGCAGAGGCCGGTGCAGAGGCCGGGCTAGCCCCGGCCTTGGAGCCCGCGTCCGCGGCGGAGCCGGATCAGACTCCGCTTTCCTCTTCCGAGCCGACCGCCCAGGAAGGCGAGGATGGCCTACAATCCAAACCTCGGCGTCGTGGCCGCAGAGGCGGGCGACGCCGTTCGGCTGCCAAGGCCAAGGCCGCGGCGGTCCAGGACGGTACTGAGTAGACCAAACAGCAGTAGCGACTCGCACGCGCACGTTGTGCGTATGCGAGAGATGGAAGGGGCTTTCCCAGCGTCATGTATGCGATCGTAAAGACAGGCGGCAAGCAGTACCGCGTGGAGCGCGGCCAGCGGCTGCTGGTCGAGCGGCTCCCCGCCGCCGAGGGTTCGGAAGTGACGCTGCAACCGATCCTATTCCGCTCGGAGGAGGCCATCTTCGACAAGGACGGTCTCGCCAAGGTCAAGGTCACCGCCAAGGTGCTTTCGCACGAGCGGGGCGAGAAGTTGAGGGTCTTCAAGTTCAAGCCGAAGCGCGGCTACAAGCGACGCACCGGCCACCGCCAGGAGCTGACCAGGATCGAGGTCACCGAGTTGGGGGTCGGCGCGGGCGCGACGACCAAGAAAGCCAAAGAGACCGTCGCCAAGGAGTCGGCGCCACCGAAGGCGACCGCCAAGCCTGCGGCCGCGAAACCGGCTGCGGCGAAACCGGCGGCGGCGAAACCGGCGGCCGCGAAACCGGCGGCGGCGAAACCGGCTGCGGCGAAACCGGCGGCGGCCAAACGAGTTCCGGCGAAACCAAAATCGCAAACGGACGCGAAGGAGGCGAGCGAGGATGGCGCATAAGAAGGGGCTCGGATCGAGCCGCAACGGGCGCGACTCCAACGCCCAGCGACTCGGCGTCAAGACCTTCGCCGGCCAGACCGTCACGGGCGGAGAGATCATCGTTCGTCAAAGGGGCACCAAATTCAAGCCGGGCGCCGGAGTCGGCATCGGCAAGGACGACACGCTCTACGCGCGCGCCGCGGGGACCGTGCAGTTCACGGCCGGCAGGCGCGGGCGGGTCGTCAGCGTCGTGTCAGGCGGCGACTGACTGAGCGCTGCCGCCGACGCCTGTCGTCCACGAGGATGGCGCGGCGGTGCGGCGGCGCGGCGGCGCGGCGGCGGCGCGGCGAAGATAAAGACGCGCGGACAACACTAAAAAAATGGAACGGCGTATAGCTTTTGTTATACGCATGTTCGATTTAATACAACTACATCTGCTCCTTTATCTTTCTGTATCGCCATAGTCGTGCACGATCGCGCCAAGATCCACATTCAGGCCGGCGCCGGCGGCGACGGCTGCATGAGCTTTCGCCGCGAAGCCAAGGTGCCACGCGGCGGACCGGACGGCGGCGACGGTGGGCGCGGGGGGGAGGTGGTGCTCGTTTGCGACGCCTCTCTGCGCGACCTGCACCAGTTCCGTCACCGGGCCAAGTTCCATGCTGGCAGGGGCGGTCACGGAGAGGGCTCGCTCAGACACGGCGCGGACGGCGAGACGCTCATCATCAAGGTTCCCCCCGGCACCGAAGCCAGGGCGCTTGGAGATGGGCGGAACGTGGGCGGCGCCGGCGAGGAGGACGATCTGGTCGGGCGCCGTTGGGAGCTCCTGGCGGACGGCCAGCGCGCGACGATCGCCCGCGGCGGCTCGGGCGGCCACGGAAACAAGCGCTTCGCTACACCTACCCGCCAGGCGCCGAGGTTCGCCGAGCGTGGACTGCCCGGCGAGGGGGGCTGGATCGAACTGCGTCTGCGTTTGCTGGCCGACGTCGGCCTAGTCGGGCTGCCCAACGCCGGCAAGTCCTCGCTGCTTTCGCGTCTCACGCGGGCCGCGCCGAAGATCGCGAACTATCCGTTCACGACGCTCTCTCCCGTGCTGGGCGTGCTCGAAGACCAAGACGAGCGCAGACAGCTCGTGATCGCCGACATCCCCGGCCTGATCGAAGGCGCCAGCGAGGGAGCCGGCCTCGGACATGAGTTTCTCGCCCACGTCGAGCGCACCCGGCTGCTCGTGCACGTGCTCGACCTGGCGCCCGAGCTGTCCGCCGACGAGCAGGCCGACGCGGTCGCCAACCACGCCACGATTGAGCGTGAGCTCGCCGCCCACGATGAGCGCCTGGCGGGGTTGCCGAGAGTGCTGGCCCTATCGAAGAGCGATCTGCTCACGCCCGCGCGCGTCCAGGAAATAGTTGCGCAGTGGCAGCAGCGTCTCGGCCCCGATGTCCCTGTGATCGCCACCTCCAGCGCCACCGGCGCCGGGATCTCAGAGCTGGGGAAGCTGCTGTTGCGGATCGTCGCCGAGGTCGAGGTCGCCGCGCCGGCCGCGACTCCGAGCGTCGCCGCTGGGCGGGAGGCGCCCTGGGACGATGAAGAGCTTGCCGAGCACATGGTCTTCAGGCCGGCCGGCCAGCGGCGCGGCTATGAGGTCCACAGGCTTGACGACGGTGTGTTCGACGTCAGCGGTCGCGGGGTCGAGCGACTGCTGAGCCGCTACGACATCCAGAACGCGGACGCTCTGGCCTACCTCGAGGAGCGCCTGCGCCGCATCGGCGTGCTGGATGCGCTCCAGCGCGAGGGCTTCGTGGCCGGCGACGAGGTCCGCATCGCCGGTGTGCCGTTCGAGCTCGACCCGGATTTGGCCGGTTGGTGAGGTCGGTCGGGTCGCCGATGGCGCACCGGTCGGGGTCCGCTGTCAGAGCCGGCCGGTCCGAAGAACCGTTTGAGCCCGGGTCGGCTGCTTGGCGACCAACTAGGCTCCGTGAGGCCAGATGAAACGGATCGTGATCAAGCTGGGCTCCTCGGTCGTGGCCGATCAGGACGGAGAGGTGCGCGAGGGCGTGCTCGCCCGCGTCTGCGACGCCGCGGCGGAGCTGCACGAGGCTGGCGGAGAGGTCGTGATCGTCACGAGCGGAGCCATCGCCAGGGGCATCAGAACGATGCGGCTCCCGCAGCGCCCACGAACGGTCGGCGAGCTGCAGGCGGCCAGCGCGGTCGGCCAGGGCAAGCTCTACAGGGTCTATGACGAGCTGCTGCGCGCGCGTGGGGTCACGAGCGCCCAGGTGCTCTTGACCTTCTTCGACATGTCCGCGCGCACCCACTATCTGAACGCCAGGCAGACGCTTTCGACGCTGTTGAGCTGGCGGGTCCTGCCGGTGATAAACGAGAACGACACGACCGCGACCGACGAGATCTCCTTTGGCGACAACGACTTCCTGGCGGCTCAGGTCGCCGTCTTGATCGGCGCCGACGAGCTCGTGCTGCTGACCGACATCGACGGCCTGTTCTCCGCCGACCCGCGCATCCGTCCCGAGGCGCGGCTGATCGAGGACGTCACCGACCCGGCGGCCTTGGAGGAGCTCGAAATCGGCCACACCACCTCGCCTCTTGGCTCGGGCGGGATGCGCTCCAAGGTCGTCGCCGCCGACATGGCCACGGCCGCCGGGATCGCGACGACGATCTGCAACGGACTGTCCGAGTCTGCGCTGACGCGGGTCCTGGCGGGTAAGCGCGCCGGTACGCGCTTCGCGCCGCGGGAGGCCAGGTACAGCTCGTTCAAGCTGTGGCTGAAGTACGCCAAGCCCGCGCGCGGCACGCTCGTCGTCGACGCCGGGGCGGCCCGGGCGCTCGGCGACGGTAGCGCGAGCCTGTTGCCTGTGGGTGTGGTCGAGGTGGCCGGGTCCTTCGACGCCGGTGATGCGGTCGCGATCGTCGCCCGCGACGGCGATCCCGCCCGCCAGCGGGAGTTGGGCAAGGGGATCTGCAACTACTCCGCAGAGGAGTTGCGCCGCGTGATGGGTCTTAAGTCGGCTGCTGTGCGCAACCTCTTGCCCCGCGCCACCGACGAGGCCGTTCACCGGGATTACCTGGTCCTGGACTAGAGGCCGATCTATGCTTGTCCGATGAGCGCCGTCGTCGCGAGCACCCCAGCCGCCTCCGTCGAGGAGATATGCCGGGCGGCCAAGCGAGCCGCACGCGAGCTTGCTCAGATCGATACCGACCGCAAGGACGAGGCTCTAGGCGCGATCGCGCGGGCGCTGCGCGAGCGCTCACAGGAGGTCCTGGCGGCCAATGCCCTGGACATGGCCGCGGGTCGCGAGGCCTCGCTCAGCGAGGCGCTGCTCGACAGGCTGGCCTTGGATGAGACACGGATCGAGGGCATCGCCAGAGCTGTCGAGCAGATCGTCGCGCTGGCCGATCCCGTCGGCGAGGCGATCGAAGGGCGGCGACTTCGAAACGGCCTGGATGTGCGTAAGGTCAGGGTCCCGCTGGGAGTGATCGCGGTCGTGTACGAGGCCAGGCCGAATGTCACGATCGACGCCACCGCGCTGTGCCTGAAGTCGGGCAACGCGATCGTCCTGCGCGGCTCCTCGACGGCGGCCCACTCGAACGCGGCGCTCGCCCAGATCGCCACGGAGGCCGCGGTCGGCGCGGGGCTGCCGCTCGGCTGCATCGGCCTGGTGGCCGGCGGTGGCCGTGAGGAGCTGGTCGAGCTGGCGAGGCAGTCGGGGACGGTCGACCTGATCGTTCCCAGGGGCGGCGAGGGCTTGAAGGCGGCGCTGCAGGAGGTCGCGACGGTCCCAGTCATCTATGCCGCCTCCGGCAACTGCCACGTCTATGTCGACGCCGCCGCGGACCTCGACCAGGCGGAGGCGATCGTGCTCAACGCAAAGACGCAGCGTCCGGGCGTGTGCAACGCCGCCGAGACGATGCTCGTGCACGAGTCCGTGGCGGGCGAGTTCCTGCCGCGTATCGTCGCCTCGCTGAGCGCGGCGGGCGTCACCCTGAGGGGAGACGCGCGCGCGCGCGCCCACGCGCACGCGCACCCTCATCCTCGCGAAGCGGGCGCCGCGCGCGCGGGATCGGAGACGAACGGCGCGGCACCGGCGACCACGCCGGCGTCGATTGCGCTGGAAGAGGCCGGCGAAGAGGATTGGGCGAGCGAGTACTTGGCGCTGACCATCGCCGTCGGCGTGGTCGACTCCGTCGATGAAGCGATCGAGCACATCGCTCGCTACGGCTCGGGTCACTCCGAGGCGATCGTAACGCGCGACACGAAAGCGGCGCGGGCGTTCCAGCTCGGCGTGGACGCGGCCTGCGTCTATGTGAACGCCTCGACGAGGTTCACCGACGGGGGCGAGTTCGGGATGGGCGCGGAGATCGGCAACTCCACGCAGAAGCTGCACGCGCGCGGGCCGATCGGTCTGCGCGAGCTGTGCACGTTCAAGTATCTGATCGACGGCGAAGGCCACATCCGCGACTGAACGTGGCGCTGGACGATCTTCGATCGGTCGGGATCCTCGGCGGGACGTTCAACCCGCCGCACGCCGGCCATCTCGCGCTGGCCAGGAATGCGCTGGAAGAGCTCGGCCTCGATCGGGTGCTGCTGATGCCGGCCAACGTCGCGCCCAACAAGCCGGCCTCGGGCGAGGACCCGGGCGCGGACCATCGCCTCGCCATGTGCCGTCTGGCTGTCGCCGACGAGCCCGGCATACAGGCGTCAGAGCTCGAGATCGAGCGCGGGGGGGTGTCCTACACAGTCGATACCCTGTTCTCGATCCATGACAAAGAACCAGACGCCGAGCTGACGCTGATCCTGGGAGCCGACACCGCGCGCACCTTGCCCGGCTGGCGGGAACCGGAGCGGCTGCTGGGCCTGGCCGGCCTGGCCGTGGCCGAGCGCGACGGGCTCGGAGAAGACGAAATCAGAGCCGCGGTCGGCCGCCTCGCGCACGGCGCGCCGCGCGCCGGGAGCCACGTCTCTTCACCGGAGCTTGCGTCTGCGCAAGCGGATCGGGGCGCCGGACGGCGCGGTGGCCCACAAGAGCTTGCGCCCGCGCTGCGGATGCTGCGCATGGAGAAGGTCCCAGTCTCTTCCTCGCAGGTGCGCGAGCTGGTGGCCGCCGGTAGGCCCGTCGAGGATCTGGTGGGGGAGGCGGTCGCGGGATACATCGCCGAGCACGGTCTCTATCGCGGCTCGGCCACAGTTGGGCTGGAAGACGGGGCGCGCACGTGAGTTCGCTGAAGCCGGGCCGAGAGACCGCATGAGCCCCGTGTCCGATCCGCTGCCCGAGGAGAAGGGCATGGACGCAAGTCCCGGCGCGAGCAGACCTCTCGGGAGTCCATCCCCCAAGGATCCGCCTGCGCTTCACTCTGAGCGCCTGCTGGCAGAGATCGCGCGCTATGCGGCCGACAAGAAGGCCGGCGACCTGGTCGAGCTCGACCTGCGCGAGGTGCTCGGCTACACCGACTGGTTCGTGGTCTGCACAGGCAACACCGAGCGTCAGACCAAGGCGATCCACGACGGCATCCTCGAAGGCTGCAAGCGCGAGCACGGCGTCCTGCCACGCCGGGTCGAGGGCTTGAGCAAGGGCGACTGGATCCTGATGGACTATCTCGACGTCGTTGTCCACATCTTTACTCCGGCGACGCGCGACTATTACCGCTTGGAGCAGCTCTGGGGCGAGGCCCCGGCGCACGCGGTCGCCGACACCGCGTAGGCGCGAGATGTCCGCCGGCGGGAACCGGCCCGGGTTTCGCCGGCGGGGACCGGCTCGGGTTTCGCCGGCGGGACCGGCCCGGGTTTTATGATGCAACTCGAGAGTGGTATCGTGGCGCAGCCGATGCTCGGTTCCGGCTACTCAGACCAGAACTGCTCGATCGCCAGGACCTTGGAGCTTGTCGGTGAGCGCTGGACCCTGATGGTCCTGCGCGACGTGTTCCTCGGCGTCCAGCGCTTCGACGAGATGCAGCGGGACCTCGGCGTCGCCCGCAACGTGCTGTCCGCACGCTTGGAGCGCCTCGTCGGCGAGGACATCCTCACGAAGGTGCCCTACTCCGAGCGTCCGCTGCGCTACGAGTACAAGCTCACCGACAAGGGCCTCGACCTGTGGCCGATCGTCGTCGAGCTGCTGCGCTGGGGCGACCGCCACGCCGCGCCGGGCGGGCCTCCGGTAGTGCTGCGCCACCGCGAGTGCGGCGGCGAACTCGGCGAACGGCGCATCTGCGCTCGCTGCGGCGAGCCGCTCGGCCCCCGCGACGTGGACGTCGAGCCAGGGCCCGGCGCGACAAGCGCCCGAGCCAGCCGCGCCGCCTGAGCCTCGACGGTTCCGCCGGTGGCGTCGACGACCCTCGCCCATGTCTCGGTGCGCTCGACGCCATGCGCCGAACCTATGCTCGGGCAGCGCTACTTAATGCGCCGTGACGGGTTCTAACTGGTAGCAAGACCACGAGACACAGAGAAGCTCCACCGGAGAGGACCGCCGGGAGGCGGTGAGCGCGGTGCGCTGCAGTGGTCACCCAAAGACAAAGGAGTTCGAGCATGTCCAGAACGAAAGGTTCACACAAGCCGCAGATCACGTCTGCCCTTCTGGCCGTGCTCGGCCTGACCGCAATCGCTCTGCCCGCGTCCGCGGCCGCCGCTCCGACGATCACGATGAACGCCCAGGCGGTGCCGATCCCCGGCTACAAGCACACCGGCAACATCCTCGGCGCCGGCGCAGCGCTGCAAACGAAGTTCACGATCTCAGGGACCGAATACGGCGGCTATCCGCCGCCGCTGATGGGGGTCAAGTTCTACGGTCCCGCGGGCGCCAAGCTGAACACCTCCGGCTTCACGAAGTGCTCGCCGACGACGCTCGAACAGAGCGGCCCATCCAGGTGTCCCAAAGGATCGCAGGCGGGCCCCAAGGGCAGCGCCTCGGGCGTCGTCAGCTTTGGCACCGAACGCGTCCAGGAGACAGTCTCGGTGCAGCCGTTCTTCGCTCCCGGCGGCGGGCTCGCGTTCTTCGTCGACGGCACCAGCCCAGTCTCGATCGAAATCCTGTCACAGGGGAAGATCGTCAACTCCTCGCCGCCCTTCGGCCCGACGGTCATCGCCGAAGTGCCACTGATCGAAACCGTGCCAGGAGCGCTCGACGCCTCGACCCAGACCATCAACGTCAAGGTCGGCGCGGCCCACAAGAACAAGAACGGCAAGCCGCCGACCTACTACATCACCGTC
>DATJWI010000263.1:0-12251 GCA_035501375.1 Solirubrobacteraceae bacterium | reverse complement strand
CCTCCTTGATGCGTTCGGCGACCTCGCGGCGCTTGGCCGTCGACAGCTCGTCGAGTTCGTCCTTGAGCTTGCTGAGACCTTCGGGGGTGAGGATGACGTCCTTTTGCATAGCGCTCTCGTCGGTTTCGGTTGTCGCCTGCTCTTCTACGCGCAAAGCCCGCTTCTCAGCGGGCCGTTCGGCACGGCCTCCAGAGGCCGAGACGAGCCGAGCAGTATACCTCAGGCAAACGCCGGCTCAGAGGCGCGATCGAGCGCCAGCAGCCCATAGACCTCATCCAGCGTGGCGGCGCTCTGGAGGCGTTCGCCAAGGCGCCTGGCATGTGTCGGGTCTTTCTCCAAACGGGCCAGGTACCACGGGTAGAACTTGCGCAGGTACCTGGTCGCCCTGGCCTCGCCGAGGTGCTCGACGGCGCGCTCGATCGTCCACGCCAGCTCCGCCAGGATCTCGGCGCGCGTGGGCTCACGCTCGTCGCCTTCGAGAACGCTCCTGAACAGCCAGGGGTTGCCGAGCGAGCCCCTTGCCAGCATCACCGCGGCGGCTCCCGTCCGCTCGTACGCCTCGTGCACGCTCGGCGCGTCGGCCAGGCCGCCGGTCAGGATCACGGGCGCGGGCAGGGTCTCCACCAGCCTCGCCGCCAGGCCATAGTCGGGAACGCCTTTGTGGTGGACCGCCGCCGAGCGCGGATGAAACGCGATAGCGGCGACGCCCGCCTCCTCGACCAGCCTGTGGGCCAGCTCGTATCCGCTCTCGTCGCCGGGCCTCGAGCCCGAGCGCAGCTTGACGGTGATCGGAATCTCCTCGCCGCCACTCGCGCGCGCGCGTGCAGCCCCGTCGCGAGCCGCTTTGGCGACCGCCACGGCCAGATCGTGATCGTCCAACATCGCCGCGCCGGCGCCCGTCTTACGGACCTTTGGCACCGGACAGCCCATGTTGATGTCGATCGCGTCGGCGTCTGTGTTGGCGACCACATAGGCGGCAGCCGACTTCATGATCGCCGGGTCCTCGCCGAACAGCTGGATCGAGACGGGCCCTCCGGAGCCCCCCACCCCGCTCGGCTCGCGCTCGTCGGGATGGATCCTCAACATCTCGTGGCACGTCTTCTGGTTGCCGTAGTGGATCGCGTGCGAAGAGACCATCTCCGAGACCGCCATCCCCGCCCCGTAGCGCTTGGCTTGCAAACGCACGAACCAGTTGCCGATGCCCGCCAGCGGGGCCAGCAAAACGCGGTTCGGGACCTCCAGCGAGCCGAGGCGCCAGGAGTCTGTCAGCGAGGCCGGCACGTCTCAATGATTGCGCTCGTGCAGCAAGCGCAAGCCGGTCAGCGTCAGCAGGTCGTCGACCTCGGAGATCTCCTCGGTGAAAGGCACCACCAACGAGGAGAGCCCGCCGGTGGCGATCGCGGGAGCGCGCTGGCCGAGCTCGTCGTAGAGACGCCTCAGGATCGCGTCGATCGCGCCGGCATAGCCGTAGACGACGCCCGAGCGGATCGCGTCGATCGTGTTCTTGCCGATCGCCGAGCGCGGCGGAGCGAGCTCGATCTTGGGCAGCCTTGCGCCCCGCTCGGACAGCGCTTCCAAGGAGATCTCGATGCCCGTCATCAACGAGCCGCCCAGATAGTCGCCCTCAGCGGAGACGACGTCGAAGGTGGTAGCGGTGCCGAAGTCCACACACACCGCCGGGCCGCCGAAGCGCTCGCGCAAAGCGACCGCGTTGACGAGCCGGTCGGCGCCGATCTCGCGAGGGTTGTCGTAGCGGATCGCCATTCCCGTCTTCGTGCCAGGGCCGACCGCATGCATGTCGTGACCGAGATAGCGGGCCGCCATCCCGGTCCACTCGGGCTCGAGTTGGGGCACGGTCGAGGACACGATCGAGGCGTCGAGGTCATCGAAGCCAAGGCCCCTCAGACCGAGCAGGTTGCGCAGGGCGGCGCCGAGCTGGTCGGCCGTGGACTGCCTGACGGTCGCAAAGCGCCAGTGCTCGATCAGATCGCCGTCGCGATATGCCCCGAAATGGGTCTGGGTGTTGCCGACGTCGACTACCAAGAGCACGAAGCCCATTATGATTGTCGGCGTGTCCGTAAAGCTCTACGTGCTGCCGGCGTCGCATCCGTGCGCCGCGGTCGAAGCGGCGCTGCGCCTGAAGGGGATCGAGTTCGAGCGCGTCGATTTGATACCGATGACTCAGATGCTGATCGGGCCGCTGCGTTACGGGGGCACGACGGTGCCCGGAATGCGGATCGACGGCGAGCGACTCGTCGGCTCGCGCCCGATCATGAGGCGTCTGGACGAACTGAAGCCCGAGCCCCCGCTGTTGCCGCCGCCGGGCGACCCCCGCTACGCGCCTGTGCTGGAGGCCGAGCGTTGGGGCGATGAGGTCCTGCAGAGCGTGCCCAGGCGCATCATCGACGTCGCCTTCCTGCGCAGGCCAAGGGCGATGGAAAGCTACGTCGGAGACGCCAAGCTGCCGATGCCGAGCGCCCTGATGGGGCCGGCGATGCCGATCACGGCCAAGCTGATGGCCTTCAAAAACAAGGCCAAGGACGTGACCGCGCGCACCGACATCGCGGCCCTGCCGAGCCAGCTCGACCGGGTCGACCGCTGGATCGCAGATGGCGTGATCGGCGGCGAGACACCCAACGCCGCGGACTTGCAGATCGGCTCGACGATCCGGCTGCTGCTCAGCATCGGCGACATCAGGCCCCTGATCGAAGGCCGCCCGGCGGCGCGCCTGGCCGACTGGTTTCCGCCGCTCGTCGGCGAAATCCAGCCAGGAGTGCTTCCCGCCGACTGGCTGCCCGCGCACGCGTAGGACCTTGGAGCCGGGCCTCGAGATGGACTCCGGGCGAGCACCCGGCACCGGTAGATGTCTGAATGCTTGCCGGTGAGGACGCCGGGTCCGGGCGCGACCGATAAGGTCCCGGCCGCGATGGCCAGCCAGCTGACAGCCGAAGAGATCAGGGACGTAAACACGCGCTACCACGACGTGGCCGCCGATCATTACGACGCCAAGTGGGGCATCGACTTCGGCGAGGTCGGAGCCGAGCAGGTGACCGGCAAGCTGCGCAAGGCGCTCGACAAAGACGCGCCCGCCCGCTTCGAGCGTACACTCGAGATCGGCGCCGGCACCGGCTACTTCACGCTGAACATGATGAAAGCCGGGATGATCGGCGAAGCGACCTGCAGCGACATCTCACCCGGAATGCTCGCCACGCTGAGCGCCAACGCCCGGCGGCTGGGACTGAAGGTCCGGACGAAGGCGGCCGACGCCGAGCAGCTGCCGTTCGCGGACGAAAGCTTCGACCTGGTGTTCGGACACGCTGTCCTGCACCACATCCCCGACCTGGACCAAGCCTTCGGCGAGTTCGCTCGGGTCCTGGCCCCCGGCGGGACGATCGTCTTCGCGGGCGAGCCCTCCCGCTACGGAGACCGCCTCGCCGGGGTCCCCAAGCGGGCCGCCGGCGCGGTCGCGCCACTGTGGCGCCAGGCGATCGGCGCGCGCCCGGCGCCACCGCCCGACGGAGGCGCGCCCGACGCCTCGCTCGAGGGCTTCGTCGATGTCCATGCGTTCGCGCCCGGCGAACTGGCCAAAGCAGCACGGAGCGCCGAATTCCAAGATGTCCGTATCGGCGGCGAGGAGCTGCTGGCCAACTGGTTCGGCTGGTGCAACCGCACCCTGGAGGCAACCGCCGACCCCCGTGACGTGCCCTGGGGCTGGCGCCAGTATGCGTACAGGGGCTATCTGTTACTGCAGGGCCTCGACCGGCGCCTGTTCGAGCCGCGCCTGCCGCCGGCGATCTTCTACAACCTGATGATCTCCGCCCGCAAGGCGCCCGGCGCCTAGGACCTTCGAACAGGCAGCCACACTCGGCCGAGCGCCCAAGCCCCGCCAGCGAGCGCGGGCACGGCCCGGCTCAGGTCTTCTTGGCGCCCAGCTTGGCCGGTTTCAGCTGCGTCAGCCGAACGCTGGCCGAGCGCGCGTGGACGGGCGCCGGCAAAGACTTGACGATCAAGAGGCTCGTGTTGAGGTGACCGTGACCGGCCTTCAAGAGCAGGCGCCCGGCGGCGTTCAGCTTGATCGCGAGGACCCGAGTCTGGCCGGCGACGATCGCGAAGTTGGCCGTGCCGATGGAGCGCAGCCTTACGATCGTCTTGCCGGCGATCTTGGCCTGGGCGACCTTGATCCTGAGCGTCAGCTTGCCAGCGCATCTGCCGGCACCCGTTCCCCGGATCTTGACCAGGGCACGACTGTGGCTGTTGACCGAAAACCGCTTGCCGACAAGGGACACGCCGCAGGCGCCGCTCGCGAGCGGCCCGAAGTTCAGGACTTTTCCTTTGGGCGCAGGGCTAGTCGTCCCGTTCTGTGATACGGCTTGGCCGCCTTCTTGTTTGCTTTCGCCGGTTTCTTCGCCTTTGCCTTTACCGCCCTCGCCTTTACCGCCTTCTTCTTTACCGCCTTCTTCTTTTGTGTAGGTAAAGCGATCATTTGGAGGGTTCTTTTCACTCAAGCCAATCGGGGTTTCGACCCGAACTTGAACAGTGCCGGTTCCGGGCGGCGAGACGGCCACGATCGATTTATCAGAGGTCACATTGAAGCTGGCAGCCTTGGTTTCACCGAACCAGACGGCCTTGGCTTCGACAAGATGTTCTCCTGCGATCGTGACGGTGGTACCTCCGGCGGACAAGCCCTTGTTGGGATTCACAGCCGCCACCGATGGGTTGGGACCGAATACCCATGCCGCTCCCTTGTGTTCGTCGGCGCGACCTCCGACCAGCCTGGTATCTGCATCGAAGGACAGCGCCACGTCCGATCCGAAACGGACCTGGGGATGGGATTCGACTTCGGCCTGCAACCGCCCCTGCTCGCCCCAGGCCAGCCCCGAAGGAGTTTTGAAAAGCCATGCCGCTCCATGATGTTCATGGTTGTTGGCAGCCCCGATCAAGGCAGTGTCACCGTCCTGCGACAGCGCGACGCTGCCCCCGAACTCTTCTTCCCCGCTAGCTTCTTCTTCTGCCTTCGATATGTATTCGCCGACGGGCTTGGCCCGTTCGGACCATGGGCCTTCGCCGGCGCCGGCAAAGATCCATGCGGCGCCCTTGTGACCTTCGTACTTGGGAGCGCCGACGAGCGCCGTGCCACCGTCGCCGGACAGCGCGACGGCGAACCCGAAGCGGGCTTCTCTTTCGGCTTCGTCTTCTCTGGCTTCGCGGGCATGCTTTTCCGCTTCGCCTTCGCCGGGCCGTTCGGCTGTCTCGGTGACTTCGAGTCTTGCGTCGGTAGCTTGTTCACCCGGGCCGAAGTCGTGGAAGACCCATGCGGCGCCCTTCTGACCGGGGTAGCCGGGCGCGCCGACCAGCGCGGTCTGACCGTCAGCGGAGAGCGCTACGCTCTGGCCGAACAAGCCTTTGCCTTCTCCTTCGCCTTCGCGGTGAGCGCCGAACATGCCGCCGCCTTCGCTTTCGCTTTCGGCTCCGCTCTTGACCGGGTTGGCCAGTTCCGCGAGCTTCGTCCACGTAGAGCCTGAACCTGTCAGCACGATTGCCCTGCCGGCGCCCATGGGGGCTCCGACGAGTATGGTCGTGCCCGCCGCAGACACGGCAACCGAGCGGCCGAAGCGGTCTTCGACGCCTTCGGTCGGATCGGTCAGTTCCTTGGCCAAGGCGAACGGCACATCCGGGGCCGTACGCGTCAAAACGAACACCGCTCCGCCGTTGTTCCGTGCGTGCGGTGCGCCGATCACGGCCGTGTCGCCGTCCTGAGAGAGCGCGACGCTGATCCCGTAGCGACAGGCGTGCGCGGCCTGGCCTTCGCCGCCATCTTCAGACGTTTCGTTGCCGCATTCGCCGGGCGCGCTGCCGGCGGGCATCGGGAGTTCTTGAGGTTGCGTCCATTCGCCGTCCGATCGCGTAAAGACCCACGCCGATCCGGGGCCTTCGTTCTGTTCGGGGCCACCATCCTCATAGGGAGCGCCGATCAAAGCGGTCTGGCCGTCGCCGGAGAGCGCCACGCTCGCGCCGAATTTGCCGGCATGTATTCCCACATCGCCTTCCGGCGCGAAAAGCGTGCGTTCCGGGGTTTCGCCGACGATCGACAGATCGGCGGAAGACCTGCCGGCCGTGCTGGCGGCGGCCGTGGAGACGCCGGCGACCCTTCCGCCCGGCGAGGACTGAGAGAGCGCCAGGACGAGCAGCAGCGAGGCCAGCACGACGAGTGCTGGCAACCGCCTCCGAGCGAAGGCCGTACGCCCAGCCACCAGAGGTCCATCGGTCTTGTTTCCCAAATGCCTGTCGGGTCCGTACATGTGCAGCCCTTCCCTAGCGTGCCTACGATGGACCCGGCGGCAACCGTGCCGCGGTCGTCTCGACATCTCTCTCCTCTAAAGCAAAGTAGCAACTTAAGGCTAACCCAAGCGCGACTTGATAGTCAACGTCTGAACGGATTCTGTGCTTTTGGCCAAGTCGTAGGCATTCGATCTTGGCCAGAGGTCGCAGATGTCGGGGGCGCCAGCCGGTTGGACGCCAGCCTGTCGGTTGGGGGTCCAACCGGTCGTGTATCGGCCGTTTGAGCGCAGGCCACCCGAGGCGGGACGCGTAGTGAAAACCCGGCCGGCTCAGGCGCCGACCGCGACGCCGCCGCGACGAGGATCGCCGGCGCCCGTCAACCGGCCGTCGAGACGGCGCACGGCCTGGACCCCTCCGAAGAACAGGTTCAGGTCCTGGAACCGAACGATCTCGCGGTCGCGATCGTCGCGCAGAGCGGACGTGTCGATACCGGGCTCGTGGTAGACGATCCCGCCCTCGACGTGCATCCTGGGCGCGTCGACCGCTTCGCGCGCACCGAGACCATGGTCGACGATACCGACGATCGTCTGCAGAATGGCCGAGCGGATGCGGTTGGAGCCGGCGCTGCCGAGCACCAGCTCGACGTCGCCGTCGGCAGTGCTGGCGCCAGCCGCATCGGCGCTGGCGCCAGCGCCGACCCCGACGCCCTCGACGACTCCCGCGCCACGCCCGCGGGCGCCTTCGCCACCGATCGGCGATCGACGGGACCGATCGGTCAACAGCACGATCGTCGGCGCCATCATGCTCGGCATTCGAATACCGGCGGGGTGGCGGTGGAAGCCGAGCGGATTGAGGTCTTGCTCGCCCATCACGTTGTTGACGTGGATGCCAGTTCCGGGCACGACCACGCCTGAGCCCTCGCCGTTGGTGCACGTAACCGCACAGGCGCGACCGGCGGAGTCGATCACCGAGATGTGGGTCGTCGAGCCGAGCTTGGCTGCGAGGAAGCGCTCGAGAAAGCCGTCTTGGGCGAGCCCGGACAAGAACTCGGCGGTGCGCTCGGCCTGGGCGACCTCCATCGCCTCGAGCACCCCGGCGAGCGACGGCGGGCGGGCGCCTCGGTCCAGTAGGGCCAGAGAGTAGGCCAGCAGCGTGCCTCCAGCCGAGGGTGGCGGGTTGGTGAGGACCAGACGATCGCGGTAGCGCACGCGCACCGGCTCGCGCTCGATCGCCGCGTAGGCCGCCAGCTCGGCAGCGTCGAGCGAGCCGCCACGCCGCCATAGCCACTCGCAGACCTCGCTCGCGATCTGGCCGCGATAGAAGGGCTCGGCCCCCTCTTCGGCCAGCAGTTCGAGCGCGTCCCCGAGCTCAGGATTGCGGACCAGCTCGCCCTCCCGCAGGACCCTGCCGGAAGGCGCCCACAGCGCAGCGCACTCCGGCGTGGAGGTCAACAGTTCGCCAAGGATCTCGGCGACGTAAGCCTGACCGGCGTTCAGCGCGACGCCGTCGCGAGCGAGTCCGACGGCGGGCTCGGCCAACCGCCCCAAAGGCATCGTGCCCCAGCGCTCGACGGCGGCACAGACGCCGGCCGGCGTTCCGTAGATCCCGCACGACGCGGGGCCGATATAGAAGACCTGGACGGCGTCCCCGAACGACACGTCGACCGCGTCGAGTTCGACGGCGCCGCCATCGTCGCGCCGGGCCGGCGCCTGCACGAAGAAGTCGAGCACCGCCGGCTCCCAATCGCCGCCGGCCACGAGCATGTGCCCGCCAGCCCCCAGCCCTGTCAGCAGCGGCTCGGCGGCGAACGAGGCCAGCATCGCGGCGACCGCAGCGTCGACGGCGTTGCCCCCTTCGCGCAGCACTTCCACGCCGGCTTTCGCCGTGGCGGGGTGCCCGGCGGCAATCACCCCGTGCTCAGCGCTATCGCTCATGCCAGAGCGATATCACAGGCGCGCCTATCTCGGTATGAACTCCGGGACTTCGAACTCGTCTACGGCGAGGCTGGCGCGCCGCGGCGCATGGGCCGGGCGCGGCGGCCCGCTCGTGCGTCGCACCCTGGGCTCGCCGGCGGGCTCGCGCAGGTCGCCGATGTCCTTGGCGATCTGGCGCTTGGCGTCGCCGTAGCCGGTAGCCACGACCGTGACCCAGACCTGGTCGTCGAGCTTGTCGTCGACCATCGCGCCGAAGATGATGTTGGCGTCTGGATGGGCGGCCTCGGAGACGGCCTTGGCGGCCTCGTTGACCTCCCACAAAGACAGGTCGCGGCCGCCGGTGATCGACAGGAGGATCGAGTGGGCGCCCTCCATCGAGGTTTCGAGCAGCGGTGATGCCACCGCCTGCATCGCAGCGTCGACCGCGCGCTGCTCCCCGCCGGCGCCCATGCCGATGCCGAGCAGCGCGTTTCCGGCGTCGGACATGATCGTGCGCACGTCGGCGAAGTCGAGGTTGATCAGGCCGGGCAGGGTCACGAGGTCGGAGATGCCCTGGACTCCCTGCCTGAGCACGTCGTCGGCGACCCTGAAGGCCTCGACCATCGCCGTCTGCTTGTCGAGCACCGACAAGAGGCGATTGTTGGGGACGACGATCAGGGTGTCGACCTCCTCGGCCAAAGCCTCGATCCCGCGCTCGGCGGCCTCGCCGCGGCGCGAGCCCTCGAAGCCGAACGGCTTGGTCACGATCGCCACTGTCAGCGCCCCGACTTCGCGCGCGATCCGGGCCACGATCGGCGCCGCGCCGGTGCCGGTGCCGCCACCGGCGCCCGCTGTGATGAAGATCATGTCCGAACCCTTCAGGATCGCCTTGACGCGGTCGTAGTCCTCCATTGCGGCCTGCCTGCCGACGCCTGCGTCCGAGCCCGAACCAAGGCCGCGCGTGACTTCAGCCCCGATGTGCAAGGTGATGTCGGCGGTCGACTGCTGCAGGGACTGCTGGTCTGTGTTGACCGCCATGAACTCGACGCCCTCGACTTCGGCCTCGACCATCCGGTTGACGGCGTTGACCCCAGCGCCGCCGACGCCGACGACCCTGATCTTGGGCTGCCCGGCGATGCCCTCGCCGAACGTCTCGCCCGAATACTCGCGCTCGTACTCGTCCATCACCGGCCGGGCCGTGCGCTCGGGAGCGGAGTCGAGGTCCATCACGTTTGAAGGGATCTCGGAAGAGAAGGCCTGCTTGAGGCGGTCCTTTGGCGCCGGCGCCTTGGTGGGGCCGCTCAGGGACGGATGCGGCGCGCCGGAGGGGGCTCCACCGCCAGCGGCCCGTCCCGCGCCTGAGGAAGCGCCGCTGCCAGCGCCCCGACCCGCACCCGGGGCCGCATCGGCACGAACGGCGCCGGCGGCACTGCCGGCCTCGTCCTCCTCGGCCCCGGCCGCGGCGGCGTCCGCCCCGGCGAGATTCTGTTCGTCTTCGGTCTTGCGAAAAAGGGCCGCCAGGGGCCCTTCGCGCATGGAGGCACGTTTAGGATTTGCCATGGGCTAGAACCTCCTGCGCGAGTTGCCTATAGGACTGGGCGGCGACGCCGTCGGGCTCGTACTTGAGGACGGACATGCCCTTGACGGGGGCCTCCGCGAAGCGGACGGTCTTGCGGATGCGCGAAGCGAACACGCGATCGCCGAAGTTCTCCTCGAGGATCTCGATCGCCTCCTTGGCGTGGATCGTCCTCGAGTCCACCAGGGTCGGCAGGATGCCCTCGATGTCGACGTCCGGGTTGAGGTTCTCTCTGATCATCGCGAGCGTGTTCTGCAGCTGGATGAGGCCACGCATGGACAGATACTCGCATTGCACGGGGACGATCACCTTGTTGGCCGCAGTAAGCGCATTAATCGTGAGCAGGCCGAGGCTCGGAGGCGTGTCGATGCAGATGAAGTCGTAGTCCTCTTGGATCGGTTCGAACGCCTTCTGGAGGGCCCGCTCGCGACCGATCATCGTGGACATCGCGATCTCGGCGCCGGCCAGGTCGATCGAGGCGCAGGCGACGTCGATCTCGCGCCTTCTGATGACCTCTTTGATCGAGACCGTGTGCACGAGCACGTCGTACATCGATTTCTCGATCGTGTCGGGGTCGATGCCTTGGGACATCGTGAGGTTGCCTTGAGGGTCCATGTCGACGCACAGCACCCTGTGCCCCTCCTCGGCGAAAGCAGCGGCAAGGTTCAAGGTGGTGGTCGTCTTGGCGACGCCGCCCTTCTGGTTGGCGAACGCGATGACCTTGGCTGTGCCCGGCACTTGGCTCCGATGGTCGTGGCTGGCTTGGAATCCGTCGGGTCGATATTCGCACGGCGATCGCCGATTCCTGCTTGAGAATTAGGATCGCGGGGTGCCCGGACGGAAGGGGACCGCCGGGCACTCGACCCGGCGGCCTCCGTGAGGCTCGAAGCTCAGCCGCGCTTGGCCGCCGGTCTGAGCTTGGCTGCCTGGGCCTTGAGACCGATGCCCGTGACCTGCACCGCCAGGCCCCCACGACCAGCCTTGCCGAGCAGCTTGCGACCCTGGCCGGTCAGGCGTACACGCAGCATGACGCGCTTGCCTGCCGCCACCGAGAAACCGGCGAGGCCGATCGTGGCGTTCTGGGCCTTCTTGCGCTTGCCGTGCTTGGTCACGACCCTGGTCACCAGCTTTAGCACCCCCGAGCAGGGGGCCAGGCCGGGACAGCTCAGCGTCACAACGGCGAGGGCGCCCTTGACTTTGACGCTCACGACCACCGCGATCGGGGACGGGATCGCGACGGTGTTGCTCGTCGAACCCGTCGAGCCGGCGCCGTTGCTGGCCGTCACTTCACAGGCGATGCCCTTGCCGGCATCGGCGCCCTGCACCGTGTAGGTGTTGGCCGTCTGGCCCGCGATCGCCTCGCCGTTGCGCAGCCACCTGTAGGCGAGGCTCGTCGGATTTCCAGACCAGTTGCCCGTCGAACAGGTCAGCGCTTTGCCGACCGCCGCCGTGCCGCTCAGCGTTGGCGCACCGGTGCTGGCCGGCTTGACCGGCGAGACTTCGAGGAGACTGCCGTTGATGCCCGAGGTGGTCCCCGGAGCGGTCACCGACACGATGCCCTGGTAGATCTGGCCGATGTAGGGGTGGGTGCACTTGGATGTGTGTGGTTTCGGTTCCGTGCAGACCACACCGGTGAATTCGACTTCGTAGCCGCCGCTGGCAAGCGCGATGATCGTGTATTCGCCGTTGCCGTTCGTGAGCGCACACCGTTCTTCGTATTCTCGTTCGCCTTCGTTGTTGGTCTTCGTCGCGTTCGCGCAGGCCACGAGATTGCCGACTGGCTGGGAATAGATCGAGGCGGTGGTGACCTTGCCGGAGATGTGGCCGCCGACCTGCAGTTCGGCGTTGATGCCTGACGTGGTCTTGCCAGCTTCTACCGTCACCGAGTCCGCCGTTTCGTAGGTCGACTTGCCATTCCACCATTGGGTGATGTAGTCGGAGGCAGGCTGGCAGATGATTTTGCATTCCGTCTTGGGCCCGAATGAGACCTTGTACGAGCCTGCCGGAAGGCCTTCGATGGTGTATTCGCCGTTGGAACTCGTCACCCGGCAACTGTACGTAGCGCAGACTTCGATGCCCGCCACCGGCGAGCCCCCCGACGTTACGCGACCGCCGATCCGGCCGGTTCGTTCGGCCAGCGACGCGTTGGCTTCCTTGATTTCGCCGGTTTTGAGTTTGACGGGATAGGCGTCCGACTCGTACTGGGACGCGCTGAATTCGACCTCATATTCTTCTTCTTCGAGTCCTTCGATCTTGTATTCGCCGTTGAAGTTGGTGTGTTCGCATTTCTCTTGACTGCCTGGGCCGATGGCGAAAGCGCAGACTTCCGCGCCGGCGATCGCTTCGAAGGTCTCGGCATTGGTTACCCGGCCCTTGATGCCGGTGATCGGCAGAGCGCCGGCCACGGCCGGCAGCAGCATCGCGCCGAGGCCGAGCACGCCGGTGACGGCGAGGGCGCGAACGAGCGCGAATGTTCGACCGTG